>CAZVRN010000161.1:0-7586 GCA_964629485.1 uncultured Thermodesulfobacteriota bacterium
GAGACCCAAATCGGAATCTTCCTTGATCTCGATTATCTCCAGGTCCATTTTGAAGGCGGCCTCCAAATTTATCAGCGCGTCCCCTTTGACCCGATCCCGGCTGCCAAGCAGATAAATCTGGACGCGAGCGCCCCAGCCATGAAAAACTCGGGCCATAACGAAGCCGTCTCCACCATTATTGCCCCGGCCCGAGATGACGGCTATACGGCGGCCTTTAAGCAGGCCAAAATGCTCCTGGGTCAAGACGGCGGCGCCCCGTCCGGCGTTCTCCATTAAGACTATTCCAGGCAGACCGCACTCAGAAATGGTCTTTTGATCCATACGTCTCATTTCTTCAGCCGTGACAAGTTTCATTTTATACCTCCACGACCACAAAAGCCTGTGCCAAACCGCGCTCATCGGTCAATGAAAGGTGGCTCGATTTCATTTTAATCTTGCGGGCAACAGAAGCCGCCGTGCCATATAGAGCCAAGAAAGGTTTGCCCCGGGCATTATGCTGCACTTCTATATCCCGCCATAAAAGCTCGTTGCTTCTCAGACCCAAGCCCACAGCCTTTGAAAAAGCCTCCTTGGCGGCGAAACGCATGGCCAGGCATGAAGCGGGCCTGGGCCGCGAGCGGCAGAATTCGATTTCGGCCGGGGTAAACAGCCGTTTTTCAAAACGAGTTCCCCAGCGTTTCCACGCCCGGTCAATCCTTACAATTTCAACTAGATCAACTCCGATACCGTATATCATTTCCGACCCGCATAATCTGCCTCTCAAGACAGACGATATTTAAACTCAGCGACCGCGGTAAAAAAAGCTGAAAAAAACTGCGCAACATTTTGGAGTTAGAGGAAACGAACCAGATCAACCATCTCGCGTACCGCCTGGTCAATCCCAACTAAGATGGCCCGCGACATGATACTGTGGCCGATAGAATACTCTTCCACTTCTGATTTAAGGCCGATAAACCTTTTGATATTGGTGTAATTCAGGCCGTGGCCGGCGTTTACGCGCAGGCCCAGCGCGGAAGCCTGTTTGACCGCTTCGGTAATTTTATTAAAAAGGCTGTTAATTTCATCCTCATTTACCGCGTCTGCATAATGGCCCGTGTGAATTTCGACAAAATCCGCGCCCGAGGCTTTGGCGGCTTCAACCTGGATCGAATCAGCGTCGATAAAAAGGCTGACTAAAATGCCCGCATCGTGCAAGGAACCCACGGCCCGGGTTATCTCTTCTTCGTGACCGGCGACATCAAGGCCGCCCTCGGTCGTCAGTTCCTCTCTTTTTTCAGGCACCAGCGTAGACATCTCCGGCATAATTTCCCGGGCCAAGCCCAGCATTTCTTCAGTAGCGGCCATCTCCAGATTGAGCTTGGTCTTGATTGTTTCCCGAAGCAACCTTACATCACGATCCTGAATATGGCGCCGGTCTTCCCTGAGATGTACGATAATCCCGTCAGCGCCAGCCAGTTCCGCCATAGCGGCCGCCGTTACAGGGTCAGGTTCATTGCCTCTCCTGGCCTGTCTGAGGGTAGCCACATGATCCACGTTTACCGATAGTAAAGCCATGTAATTTCTCCATACCAATAAAAAAAACACCTGGCGAAAGTCAAAACCAAGTGCTTCGAGGCGGAAACAGCGTTTTAGCCGACCACCTCAGTTACCCAGCATTCGCCAAATCTCCTTACTTTTGGCCTCCATCCGGGCAGCCTCGCCCGGCGAGCCTTCATGATCATAGCCCAACAAGTGCAGAATACCATGAATGAGGTAGAAATCCAACATCTCTTCCAACGTGAACCCTGTTTTTTCAGCATCCGCCGCAGCCGTTTCCACGGAAATGACCACATCTCCGAGAAGCCGGGGATTGATTTCCGTAAAAGGACCCTCTTGCATCGGAAAAGCAATAACATTCGTGGGTCCTTGCCGGCCGAGGTAATCTTGATTGAGCCGGCTGATCTCAGCGTCATCCACCAGGAGCAGGGAAAGCTCAGCCTCAGAGTATGCCAAGGCGTTTAAGATCGTCCTGACCCGAGCTGTTAGCCGCTTGGTCTTTATGGGATGAATTGTTTGCCGGTTGCTTATGTCTACGTTTACTGCCATTGGCTGACCTGAGGCGTTGAGAAGTTTCTTTGGCTTGTAACTCAGGATACTCAATCCGGCGATGAAATATGCCGGTTAAAATCTTGGTGAAACTGTTGGCGATAAGATGAAGGTCCTTGAGCGTCAGTTCGCATTCATCAAGCTGTCCGTCGGAGAAAATCTTGTTGATGATTTTTTGGACCGTTCCCTGAATTCGAGCCGGGGTAGGTTCGACCAGGGTCCGGGATGTAGCTTCTGTCGCGTCAGCGAGAAGGACCAGTCCCGCCTCTTTGGTTTGCGGTTTTGGCCCCGGGTAACGGTAATCTTCCACATTGATCCCGGGTTGATCTTCACTCTGGCATTCCCTGGCTTTTTGGTAGAAGTAGGTAATGAGGCTGGTGCCATGGTGTTGCTGGATAATGTCGATGATATCCCGGCCCAGTTTATTCTTCCGGGCCAGTTCCACCCCATCCTTGACATGAGAGATAAGCACGAGGCTTGACATGGAAGGGGCCAGTTTCTCATGTTTATTTTGCCCGGACGTTTGATTCTCCACAAAATAGAGGGGCTTTTTCAGTTTACCGATATCGTGATAATGCGCGCTGACCTTGGCCAGTAAAGGATTGGCCCCAATGGCCTCGGCCGCAGTTTCGACCATGACTCCGACGATAACAGAGTGATGGTATGTGCCCGGCGCCTGGACCATCAGGTCTCTCAAGATGGGCCGGTCAAGGTTAGCAAGCTCCATGAGCTTGATATTTGTGGTGTAACCAAAAATCATTTCTATAAGCGGAGTTAAACCGGTTACCACGATTCCAGCCAAAAGACCATTCAGTATTCCCATCCCGAGATTAATCAAGGTTTGAAAAGTAAAAAAAATCTCGTAGTATAAACTGAGGCCGATCAGCATGCCCGCGTTAACCAGGCCGACCAAAAGACCGGCCTTGATAATGGCCAGGCGTTCATGTATATGGCCCACGGAAGCCACACCGACCATTGCGCCGATGAAATAATAAAACGAGAGAATAAAACTCCCCAGTATAAGACCGCTTAAAACAGAGACGCTAACCGAGTAAAGAACAGCCGGGATCGGCCCAAGAAAAATGGCGGCCACCATCCCGCCAGCAGCCAAAGGCACCAGATAAAGAAGCGTGTTCGCAGACAAGTTGATTCCGCCCCGATTGAGGGCCTGGCTGCCCATGGAAGCCGCGTCCGCCACAAGCAGGCTGACAACCAGGATAAAAGCCAGGAAGATAAGATCCCTGTCCGCGAAACGGGTGTCTTGAAAACGTTTAAATCCCGTGATGTATATCACGCCTAAAAAAATTATGGCCAAGAGGAAAATACCTCCGAGGCGTGAAATGACATCAAACTCGGCCCGGGCACGTTCCAGGGCTTTGAGCTTCAACCGGGCCATCTCGTCAACCCGCTCTCCTTCTCTGATAATCATCTCGCCGCGATTAACCTGAAAAAAGACCGGCGCAACCTTCCGAACCGCTTCCATTCGCCGTTTCAGCGTTTCCGCCTGGTTGGGGATCAAATTAGGCCGCAGGATGGACCGTACGATGGTAACCATGGCCTTGATCTGGTTTGGCTTAAAGTCCTGGCGGTACAAAAGGGCTCCGGACATGGCCATTTGCTGGGCCTGGCTTAAAGTCAAGAAAGCGGAAATATGTTGAAACTGTTTTTCCCGCTTGGAGAAAACGAAACGCACAATGATGCCTTTATTCTCCGGGACACCATACATGTCACGGTCAGCCACGATCCCTCGTGAGAGAATTTTATTCAAGAGCTGGCTGACAGCTTGCTCGGCCTTAATCGAAAAATTTATCTGGGCCAAGGCTTCGAATGTTCGGCTTTGGGGATCAAGGCCAAAGGTTGAGTTGAACCTGCTTCTAAATTGCGCCAGGGCGCCGTTATCGGGGGGGGATGAAATACCACCAGGTTCGACGGGGACTCCGGCCGCGTAGACCTGGTAGAGAGAACGGCCCTCGGCAAATACGCCTTGTATGAGTTCCCGGGCGCGACTGGCGGCCTGATCGTTCAGGTCGAAAACCGGCAAGGCATCACGCCCGGCCGCAGCCCTCTTAATGGCGGTGGAAGCCTGATCCAGTATCATCAAATCTCGATCCGCCTTAATATCCCGGTCGGCTATATCACCGACCTTCATGACCACTCCCCGGTGAAAAAAACCGGGGAAAGCCAAAAAAGCCAGAAACAAAGCCAGAAAAATAATTAAACAAATCCTCAGCAGAACGGGATTGACCTTGGCCTGTTCCTCAATTTTGACCCTCCACCGAGAATCTTTTTTATAAAAACCGGCTAACTCCTTCAGGAAGCGGCTGGGTTTTCTATCCGTCTTCCGGCCCGAAGCAGATTTTTTCTGTTTATCTTTTATCGTTTGTTTATTTGCTGTTTTTTTCAAAATTATCATAGGCCTTAATAATGTCTCTAACGAGACGATGTCTGACTACATCCCGCTCGCTAAAGTATATAAAGCTGATCCCTTCGACACCTGATAAAATCCGGCGGGCTTCAATGAGCCCGGAAGCCTTTCCTTCCGGCAGGTCGATCTGAGTAATGTCTCCGGTGATAACTGCTTTTGAAGAAAAGCCCAGGCGCGTGAGGAACATCTTCATTTGCTCGCTTGTTGTGTTCTGGGCTTCGTCAAGAATGACAAAGGAGTCATTCAAGGTGCGGCCGCGCATGAAAGCCAGGGGCGCCACTTCGATCGCGCCTTTGGAAATAAGGCGTGAAGCGTGATCAAAATCCATCATATCATGCAGGGCATCGTAGAGCGGTCTCAAATAGGGATTTACTTTCTCATATAAATCGCCCGGAAGAAATCCCAATTTTTCACCCGCTTCCACGGCCGGTCTGGCCAGGATGATCCGATGAATAGAACCGGAGACCAGTTCCGCCACGGCCATAGCCATGGCCAGATAGGTTTTGCCTGTTCCAGCCGGACCGATTCCGAAAACGATATCCTGCTTCCGAATTGCCTCGGTATAGTGCTTCTGCGCCAAGCTTTTAGGGGTGATGACACTTTTGTTGGCGGTGATGAAAACCGTGTCCAAAAATATTTCTTTGAGGCCCACCTTCTCACCGCTCATTATAATACGCGCCGCATAATCCACGTCTTGCTGGTAGAGGGGATACCCGTCCTTGAGCAGTTCGTACAATTCCATTAAAATTTTACGGGCCAGGCCGATCTCGACCGGGTCCCCTTCCAGGAAAACGGTGGAGCCTCGTGTATGAATCTTCAGTCCAACCTCAGACTCAATAAGCTTGAGGTTCTTCTCATGTTCACCGAACAATGTTCTGGCGAGATGCGGGTCCTGGAAGGTGAGTTTGTTGGGAGGATCGTTAGGGTCTTCACTCATGATTAAACTCGAGGTTAACTCCCCTCGCCCATTATCTGTACCATTATTTTTCGTTCCCGCGGACGGTTATCAAAATCCAGCAAGACGACCTGCTGCCAAGTGCCCAGGGCCAAACGTCCGTTCATGACCGGGATGAATAAAGAAGGTTTAAGCAAGGCTGCGCGAACATGGGAATACCCGTTTCCATCGCCCCAGCGCAGATCATGCTCGTAATCAATGTCTTGCGGAGCCAGCCTTTCAATAGCCCGGGCCAGGTCGTTAAGTACGCCGCTTTCGTATTCAATGGTGGTCAAAGAAGCGGTCGAACCTGGCACGAAGACCAAAACCACGCCGTTAGGGATTTTACTCTTTTCCAGATTCTCCCGAACTTTAGCCGTTATATCAATTATATCTGTCCGAGCCGTCGTCTTTATCAATATTTCATAATTCTCAATCCGCATTCAGGCTGCTAGCTCCTATAGGCGGTTTCTTTATCATATTATTCTACCAATGTGCAAGCCCATTCTTCAACCGCTGAAATCCACTAAGCTAAGGCACTTTAAGACGCGTTTCCCGGATGAAAACATCTTGACTGGTTATTTCGAACTGACTATTATCAATATACTTCATACTTCCTTAAAAAAGGCAATGAGAAATGAACAGCCTTGACATCTTCATACTTGTGGTGCTTTGCTTTTTTCTCCTTAAAGGCTTTATTCGAGGATTCATCAAGGAAATCGTGGGCATTGTGGGCCTGCTGGCTGCTTTTCTCCTGGCAGTGCTTTATTACCCTCAAATTGCAGACCTTCTCGAACCTCATCTGGATAAACTATCTTACCGAAACCTCCTGATTTTGAGTTTTCTGTCACTGTTTCTGGCCATATATATTATTATTGTGGTTTTAGGCTTTATCTTTGACCGATTCGTAAAAATATCCATGGCCAAGCCGATGAACATCTTCCTCGGGGGGGTAGTAGGTCTGGTCAAGGGTGTGTTCCTGGCTTCTCTTATTTTTATCGTATTAACCGGTATCGTCGAACCCAAGTCACCGCTTCTAAAAGAATCTCAAACAAGGCCGTATCTTAATTACTTCACGGACATGATGCTGAAGCTCATCCCGGGGGAGCTTCAAAACTATCTGAAGATTGAATCCGAGAAACTGCCTCTAAAAGTGAAAGGTCAGAACATTGACCTGGACAAATCAAAAAACAGTCTGCCCCTGCCCAAAAAGGAATCCAGCCCGGAACGTTAAACCCGGGCCCGGTTTCTTAAGGAACATAAAAACATGACTCAAACAGCATCTTCCCTGGAACGGATCAATGAGATCCTTGACCGTCTCCTTAATCCTGAAAACGGCTGCCCCTGGGATAAAGAGCAAACACCTGGCACCCTGAAGAAACACCTCCTGGAAGAAACATATGAACTCCTGGCCGCCATCGATGAGGGAGACAGCCCGGCTGTCAAGGATGAATTGGGCGACTGCCTCTTTCTCCTTATATTTATCAACCGTCTCTTTGAAGCAGACGGAAAGTTTGGTTTAAAAGAGACACTGAACGCGGCCGCCGATAAAATAATTCGCCGGCATCCCCATGTCTTTGGTCAAACCAAGCCCCTGGAAAACGCGGATGAAGTCAAAGAAAAATGGCATGAGCTAAAGCAACATGAAAAACACGCCGGAGCCTATCTCGACAGCGTTCCGCGAAACCTGCCGGCCTTGATGCTGGCTCATCGGCTGACCGAACGAGCCGGAAGGATGGGGTTCGACTGGAGCGATCCGTCCAAGGTGCTCGAAACACTCGAAGAGGAAATCGCTGAACTAAAAAAGGCCATGAAACAGCAGGATCAAAGCGGTATATCATCGGAATTGGGGGACATTCTCTTCACTTTGACCAACCTGGCTCGGCACCTGAAAATTGACGCCGAAGAAGCCCTGCATGCCGCCAACACCCGCTTCCGGAATCGTTTCAATTATATTGAAGAAAAACTGGCGGCCAGAGGCCAGAGCCTGGCAGAGGCGAGCCTGGCTGAGATGGATAACTTATGGGACGAGGCGAAAACAAAGGGGCTCTGATTATTACCGCCTCGAGACCTCTTAAAAATTTCGTCCTCCAGCCGAATTTGTCGTTGTCGCCTTTCGCGATTTCAAAAAATTACTTGTTC
>CAZVRN010000162.1:0-6139 GCA_964629485.1 uncultured Thermodesulfobacteriota bacterium
ACCTTAAGACCATGAAAATAAACACCTTTGTGCCATCCTACGCGGGGATTTCCATTTCTGATGATATCACCGCTGATGACAAGGGAAATTTGTTTGTCACTGGTACAACCCCGCTTGTCGGGAAAGTCTATCGCATCAACAAAAACCGTTTAAAGACCGTCATTGCGAGCGGGCTCAAAGCCCCCAATGGAATCCAATATAACAAGCGCACCGGTCGGCTTTTCATGAGCGAGTGTTTTCAAGGAAACCGCGTTTTCGAGCTGGATCCTACGGGAGTGAAGCAGCCGCGGCTCTTGGTAGCGGAGAACATAATTCCCGTGCCGGAGGGATTTGATTTTGATCCGGATACAAATGACCTGATTATTCCCGACCTGGGATCAGGGAAAATCTTGAGGGTTCATCCTGATACGGGCAAGATTACCACCATCGCCGAAAAGTTTGTGACCCCCGTTGCGCTGAAAATAGGGCCGGACAAAAGAGCCTACATTGTGGAGTTGGCTACCGGGGGTGTATACCGACTCACCCTGGACGGACGGAAGAGGGAAAAGCTTGCCCAGTTAATGCCGGGCCTCGACAATTTGGCTATCACCTCTGACGGTAGTCTGTATGTGACCAGTTACTGGGATGCTACGATATTCAAGGTTGCCACGGATGGAACCGGAAAGTACAAAACCCTATTCCCTATGGGGGCGAACCAAATCAATGGTATTCTCATCAAGAACAATCAAGTCTTGATAGCTGATGCCATTATGGTGCGAAGGGTGGAAAAAGGCAAATACATCAAAACAAAACTTAATGCGTGGGCTAGTCATGGAATGCCTCTGCCCTTGGGTCTTGCCGATGGACCCGGCGACCAGGTTTTTTGGTGTGATGTTGTCAACAACGCCGTGGCTGTCGGAAATCCAGCCACCGGAAAGTTTAAACTTGTAGCCGGAGGGCTCGATCGACCTATGGCAATGCAGATGAGCAAGGATCAAACGAAACTTTTTGTAGCCGAATACGGCGCCGGCCGGATCACCGAGATCAGCCTAAAAGACGGCGCCAAAAAGGCTCTGGCAAGCGGTCTAGAAGGCCCTTTGGCCCTGACCATTGTCGACAATATGCTTTACGTTGCTGAAGCCAAGATTGGCCGTATCAGCAGAATAGATCCATCCACCGGTAAAAAAGAGGTCTTCCTGAATGGCATCGTCGGTAAACCCGGCGCTTTGGGCCATGATGAGGCGGGAAACCTGCTTGTACTCGATGGAGATAGCCAGCGGCTTTTTCGGGTAGGCACCAAAGATCTTGCCATATCCGTAGTGGCCAAGAACGTGCCTGTTAGCTATGGTTCGGTTGGCAGCTATCCTCCTATAGAGTTTCCCCTGTCCATGAGTGTCAGTGCAAAAGGAGATATTTATATAGCCACTATGAACCGCGGGGTGATTATGCTTCGAAAGGTGGAGTAAAGTAAAAAAGGAGGCACCTCTATTTAGGTTCCATGGCGCCCGAATTATTGCCATTGATCCGCGATACCACGATACAGCCGCCACTGTTGCAGATGAGAGACCTCTGCAAAACGAGTAATTTTATTGAAATCGCGGAAGGCGAAAAATTAACCCACAGGAATATTCCTAATATTTCGAGGACTTAATTTTGAGCCTGACAATGAGTTCGGTCAAAGGACGAAGTTTTGCAGAGGTCTCGATAAATGGGTGCCCACCGATACCGCCGTGATGGTCGCTATGGCCCATGTCGTGATCAGGGAAAATCTGCATGCCCAGGATTTTTTGGATACGTACACGGTGGGATTTGACAAGTTTAGAGAATACGTGATGGGTCTTGAAGACGGAATTGAAAAGACCCCGACCTGGGCCGCAGAAATCTCCGGGGTAGATGCGGCCATCATCGAGCGGTTGACCCGCGAGTATGCAACGCAAATCCGGCGGCTTTGATGGATTGTCATGGAGCGTCCTGGAGTGCCATGGGGGAGCAATACAATCGCTGCGCCGCCACCCTGTGTGCCATGTCCGAAAAGCGGGTCAAGGGGAATGTTTTTCTGGCTTCCAGCGGCGGCGTGGCCGTTGACGCTGTTGGGCTGGCCGCGTGGAAGTACTTGGGCAGCAACAAGCAGATCATGGGGCCGAAGATTTTTAAGCAGGAGCAGATCGCCCGCTGAAATAGAAGTCGTTCCGGTGGATGATAACAGCCGGGCCTACCGGGACCGTGTCCGGGAAATATTGAGCCAGGGCTGACTGGTTCACCGGGCAGAGAGCTTTTGTTCGATAAACCCCGGCGGGCCGTCAAGGTCAAGGTTCAAATCGAGAAGCTGCTCCGGGCCGCCGGGGATAAGGCTGAAAATTTCCGCCTCCAGTTCATATATCCTGCGCGTATAATAATCAATAAATAACCGGGCTTCCGCGTTTTTGGCGTACCGGTCCATGATATAGGCGCATCGCTCAGCCAGGGAAGTGACCTTATCATTCACCACGCGCTTGTCCGCGTAATTGACCACCTCCGCCTCAGAGATTCGGCCCGGCGGCCTGGAAGGGGAAAGGCGCACGTGCTGGCGGACTATTCCGGCCACCTCAATATAGCCAAGTTTTTTAAGCAGCTTAGCGCCTGTAAGGGCATGGTCAAGGGGGCGATTAAAGCTGTACCTTTTGGTGATATCGTGCAACAGGCCCGCGGCGCGGATAAGATCCAGGTTCATTTCAAGACCTTGTTTTTTAAGCGCTTCCCCCAGGAAGAAGGCCAGGGCGCATACGACTTGTGAGTGGCGCACTACATTTGCCGGCATACGGAAACGTCTCATCAAATCCATGCAGCCCGCATAGTCGGGAACGGTGCTCTTGGTGGCTTCAGGCATGGGCTTATGATCTCAAATGTCAGAGAAATGTTCAAGGTGAAAAGGAGTTACGAGTTGTTTTCAACGATGTATAAACAGATTGAACAAAATGTACTTTTCACAAAGCCGCGGAGTTGATAACAGCGCCCAAGCCGCATTCTTGGGCCTGAAAAATTTTTTTTTCAATAGTTAAGATGAGGTTCACTGGAAGTTGCTCTTAAAAAGACTAATATTTTTCTATAGTTAAGCAGACAGATAAATTTTTTAAAAAAAATTACCCGGCAAAGAAAAAAGGAGAAATCAGCAGTTAAGAAATGTGAATACTTTTATTAACACTTGTGAATAAATTTACAATTTTCTAAGATTTAGACGAGATAGCTCTCCATCCCTCCAAATAGTTAACTACTCTATTTCATGCCTCTTTCCTGCAAGGGGTGCGTTATATTACAAGGATAGAGCGTGTGAAAAGCCGCTGACTCAAAGAGGCCAAAAAACGGGCAGATTGTCTTTGACCCTTCTTATTCAATAAGCTATCAAGAAGCTACTTAAAATCATCCAGAAGCGTAAAAGGGGGTCTTAACGCAGATGGAAACTCTGTGGGCATCTGTACGGACAAGTCTGAAAGAAAAACTGGTTGATAAGAATTTTAAGCTCTGGATAGACCCCTTGCAGCCTCTCAAGCTGGAGCAGCAAACAATCTGGCTGGGTTGTCCCAACAAATTTTTTCTATCCTGGGTAAAAGAAAATTACCTCAACCTTATCACCGAAACATTAAGGCAGATTTCAAGCAATGGCATGTTGGTCACCAGAGCTGTATTGAAAATCGCTCCGGTGTCTGACAATCGGCCTGACGGTGAGGTGAAAAAACCGCCGCGGCAATACGAGCTCCCCCGCATGGAAGTCCGGCGGCGGATTCCGCTTCGTTTTAACCGCCGCTTTACATTTGATCGGTTTATCGTTGGGAAAAGCAATAATTTCGCTTATTCAGTCTCCAAGGCCCTGGCCTCGGATTATGATCTCAACACCGGTTCCCTCTACCTGCTGTCCACGCCCGGCCTGGGTAAAAGCCATCTTTCACAGGCCATTGGACACCATATCCTTTCAGTTGATCCGCAAAAAAGCGTGCTCTATCTCACGGCTGAAGATTTCACCAACGAGATGGTTTATTCTATCAAGAGAAATTGTCTCGAAGAGTTCAAAAATAAATTTCGGCGCCAATGTGATGTCCTGGTTTTGGAAGAAATAGGGTTTTTAAGCGGCAAGGAGAAGATTCAGGCCGAACTCTCCTATACCCTGGACTGCCTCATAGAAAATAAAAAGAAAGTTGTTTTTACCGCCTCCAGTCTCCCCAAAGACATCCCCAGGCTACGCCGCAACCTGGCTTCGCGGCTGAATAACGGTTTGATTTCGGCCATCAAGCCGCCTGATTATGACACGCGCTTCCGCATACTCAAGGCCAAAGCTGAAGAAAGCGGCCTGGTGATCGGGGAAGACGTGCTTGCGTATATGGCCAGCCGCCTGACTCAGGACGTCCGCCAGTTGGAAAGCTGTCTTTGCTGTCTTGGGGCTAAAAGCAAACTCCTGTCCCGCCGCATAGACATGGAGCGGGCCGAGGAGGCTCTGGGGGATCTGGTGCAAGAGCCGCCGACTTTTAACAGCGAGGCCATACTAGAGACGGTCTGCCGTTATTATAATGTCAGTCTCGAAGAATTACGTTCCCGAAGCCGCAGCAAGAACGTGATCCTGCCGCGTAATGTGGGCATCTACCTTTTACGGGAGACAACCAACCTGTCGCTCGAGGCCATCGGCCAAATTTTCAGCCGTAACCATTCGACTGTTCTTTACTCCCTGAACTCGCTTAAACAGCGATGCAAGCGAGACCCCAAGCTCAGCGGTCAGCTTGACTTTTTAAAAAACCGGCTTAAATCCCGCCAGTCAGCCTGACTTTTATCGCGGGTGGACTGCTGTGCTTCGCGGTTTGGTCAAATTCGGGTCAGATTATTTCAAGGTGCGGATAAAACAGCCTCCGCCGCCCCCGCCGGTGGTGAAGGTCCAGGCGTAAGCGGCCGAAAGGGTTTGGCCGTCCTGATCCTGCGCGCTCGAATCAATTACGGCTGTATAGATGGACCCGTTATCCAAGGCCGCAGCCGGAGTGAAGGTGGCTTTTTTAGTGGCCTGGTCATAAACAACCAGCCCGGGAACATCATCAACACCGCCCCTCCTGAGGTGAAAGGTATCCTTAAGTGATAACGGGTTCATGTCCTTGGAAAAGACAGCCGTGACGACCGTGTTCAAAGGCACTCCGGCCGCGTTGTTGGCCGGATAGACAAGGCCGACCCAAGGCAGCCTCCGGCTAAACCCGTAAATTTTCAGGCTCCAGGAATTAAAGACCCCGGTTATATCACTGCGGAGGTCCTTAACCGTGAGCGTCCAGTCACCGGCCGAGAATTCCCCGAAATGGCGTACGCTCCCGAAACGCCAGTTTGTGTAATCCCCGGACCAACTTCTTGGACTGTGGCTTCTGGCCAGAACGCTTTTTGTTCCCTGGGGAGAAGTCAGGGTGATTTCCAGGTCCGGCCACCTGTCGTGAGTCGCCGTAAAATAGACCTCCACGAATTCCACGAAAAAATTGTCTGAACCTGGAATGGTGATGGTATCGCTCACACCTGTCTGGTTGTTATCGGGAATGGACAGGGCGGGGCTGCTGCTTCCCGTGGCCGGGCCCGCGGCCGGGCCGGCGTATCCGTCGGAGCCGAGCTTTCCGTGCGCGGCTGAGACTGCGGCCTGGGCGTTGATACGGCCGAAGCCGAATTTATAATTGACATGGAAACCGGCCCCGTTCGTGGTCCACTCCGGGTCAAAAGGGTCGTTCTTCTCCGCGGTGGTCATGAGAATATGTTGAACATCCCTCCAGGTCAGGTTGGGGTTGGCCTGGAGCATGAGGGCGATGATTCCGGAGACCAGGGGCGCGGCGGCCGAGGTGCCACCGAAATCATGGCGGTAGTTGCCCGGATCAGGCCCTTCAGCGCCTGTCAGGTCCGTGGTGGTGATGCCCAGGGTGCCTCCGCCAGACGGCGCGTTCAGGCGGACATTGGCCCCTTCTTCGGCGTAGGACGACGGTTCCTGCCCGGTATTGGTAGAGGCGCTTACGGCAATGACGAAACGGGAATTAGCGTAACCGTCATAGTTCGAATTATCAGAAGCGCCGCCGTTTCCGGCGGCCCAGACATAAATGCTTCCCAGCTTGACGCGGCCGTTGTCGCGGCCGTTGGTCACGCCGTATTTCAGGGCGTCTTCCGTGGCCGGGCCCGGGCC
>CAZVRN010000162.1:6239-7559 GCA_964629485.1 uncultured Thermodesulfobacteriota bacterium
CGCGGCCGTTGGTCACGCCGTATTTCAGGGCGTCTTCCGTGGCCGGGCCCGGGCCGTCAAGAGTGGTGCCACCATCGGGCGGCCCCCAGCTGTTGCTGTAAATATCAATGATATCGCCGCCGTGAGTGAGGGCTTCGCCTTCCGTGACGTCATTTTGGTAGGAACCGAGCAGGCGCAACCCCACCAAGCCGGCGGCGGGCGCGGCGCCGGTTATGCCCAGACCATTGAACCCCACGCCGGCCGCCACACCGGCCACGGCCGTGCCGTGATAGTCATCATCAAAGACAGGGCTTGGATCAGGGTCGCCAAGGGGCGACGACGCGAAGTCCCAGTTTACATCGGGCGTGACGCGGTCCACATTGGCCTTCAGGTCTTCATGAGTCATTTCCAGCCCGTCGTCAACAACGGCGATGACCTCGTTGGCGGAACCTCGATAGGTGTCCCATACCGGGACGATATCGACGTCTTCCCCGGCCGTGCCTCCGGACTGGCCGGTATTATTCAGGTGCCATTGATCCAAAAAAAAAGGGTCGTCCGGTTCAGCGCGCTTGGATCGCTTACGAATCCAGTTAGGATAAGCGTAATTTACCAGCCCGGATTCATACAGGGCCCTGGCCGCCTCCAGGGAGCGCAGAGGATCATCTGTCTGGTACAGGAAGGTCTTCGGGGCGAACGGCAGGCTTTTCACCTGTTCGAGGCCGTATTCCGCTTCAATGCGAGCGATTTCCTGTTCGCCAATCCCCGGTGAAAACTGGACAATGATCTGGCCCGTTAAAACAAGCCGTGTGCCAGGGAGCCGGTCCCTGCCGGCGTAGAAAACCGGGCTGGTTCGCTTAACGCTGTCCGATCTTTTTACCGAGGAGAGGCTTTTAAGAATCTGGTCTCGTTTCATAGGTTCCGGGACCTTGATCCGAATCATGAAATCACCGCGTTCCACGATCTTTGCGCCACCGGGAAGCTGCCGCATAACAGCTTCCTGTTCGTTTTCAGACATCTTTTCACTGGCAAAGAAAACAACAATCTCGTCAAGCGCCATCCAGGCCTTTTTTTTCACGCCGCGTTCGTACCAGTAAACAGGCTGATTTGCCAATGCTGGATCTAAAGGTCTTCTTTTCATGCCGCTAAATCCCTGGGAATAGAAACACAGCCATAGAAAAATGATGAATAATCCAAAATAAACCGCTTTTTTCATTTCCCGTCCTTCTTTCCCGGGTTTATCCCGGGAATCGAAGTTATGCACAAACCCGAACCGCCCCAGTTTATCACAAACGCGTATCGTAATCCATTTATCGATATTACCCAAAATCCGCGATTGGTTTT
>CAZVRN010000163.1:0-7554 GCA_964629485.1 uncultured Thermodesulfobacteriota bacterium
CTCTTCCGATCTGGGTCAATGCGAAAAAAGTATGATTTTTCATTTTTTTTAGCCAAATAATATAGGAAAAAAGTATGATAAAATTTAACGAATTCATACCCAGGTATTAGTTTTCGGGTTCCAAACGAGAGGAAGACGTACCAAGCGTCTGGATCGGGCTTGCCTCAGCAGGCCATGCGTGCTAATTTCAATTTGCCTCAGAAAATTTGCTGAAATAAAGATTGAAAAGGAGAACCAGGTTATGGCCGTGATGGCAAAAGACGACAGGTTTCAGATCGACAGGCTGGAACTGGGGCCTTTTGGCACCAACGCATATATCCTGAAATGCCAGCAAACAGGAGAAAGCGCGCTGGTGGATGCCCCGGGCGAGGCTGACAAGATCCTTAAGCATTTGCAAGGCACGGTTCCTAAATACATACTCATGACACACAGCCACATGGACCACGTCGGCGCCCTGGCCGAGATCAAGTCCGAGCTCAAGATTCCGCTGGCGGCTCACAATGCGGACGCTACGGGACTACCCGTCTCAGCAGACATTGAGCTGAATGACGGCGATACGCTTTCCTTTGGAAATATCCGGCTCAAGGTGATGCATACCCCCGGGCATACACCTGGCAGCTTGTGCTTCCTGACGAATAAATACCTCATCTCCGGTGACACAATTTTCCCGGGTGGGCCGGGGAAAACCGGGTCACCCGCCGCATTCAGGCAAATTGTCGAATCCATCACATCAAAGATATTCGTACTGCCTGATGAAACCGAAGTATATCCCGGTCACGGCGATTGCACGACGCTGGGAAAGGAGAAACAGGAATTCGAAATTTTTGCCTCCAAGAAGCACGATCCGAACCTCTGCGGAGACGTGCTTTGGCTTTCAGCCTAAAAGGATGTAAAGTTAAAAAAATTATTTGAGACTTTTTAGGAACTTTGGCTTTTAGCTGGACTCAGCATAGTCTCCCGCGATTTCAACGAAATTACCAGTTCTTAAGAAGTCTTTTACTTACCAAAAAATTTTAACCTGATGAAAAGCCTCGGCTATCTCAAAAGGCTCCCCTTTTGCCAGGTCCCTGTAACGTTGCCTGAACCGGGCCTGCCCCTCCGGGGTATCAAGATAACCGACCTGGCTTTTATGACAGCGAAGAGCAGCCAGTTTTAATTCAAATGTATCGGTTATATCAAGACGGCAATTGATATCTTCGGAACCCCAGAAGAGCATCTCTTTAACCTTATGGGGCTCAAGTCCCTCTTCCATTAAATCAGGATAGGAGAGATGATCTCTGGCATAAGGGAAAACAGCGTCCAGGGTAACCTGGCCGGTTATACGATGATCACGGTGCCAAACATAGCGTCGATAAGGGTCTGCGGTCACAACTGTTTCGGGGCGATAGGTTCTGATGAGGCGCACAATTTTTTTTCTGAATTCCGGCGTATCTTCCAGGCCCTGATCAGGATAGCGGAGGAATATAACTTCTCTGACCCCCAAAACGTTTGCCGCCGCGAGCTGTTCCTTTTCGCGAATTTTAACCAATTCGGCGGGGTCCAGGTTAATATCGCTGGTGCCTTTATCGCCATTGGTGCAAACAACATAAACCGTTTGCTTTCCTTCAGTTTTCCAGCGCACTACCGTTCCCGCAACTCCGTATTCCGCGTCATCCGGATGCGGTGTCACTACCATTACATGAGCTGGTTCCGTCACGTTAAACCTCCTCAATTCAGGATACTATGATTTGCATGAGATGCAACAAGATGCTATTAGTTGTCCGAGGCTTTAGGCAAAAATGATCAATCCCTCTTGTTACATTAGGAACTACCGCCCCGGTGATTTCAATAATTATTTCCAGTTGCATTGCGAGGCGAGCGGGGCTGATCCTTGCAGCGCTTCATATTTGAAACGCTCTCTGCTCGAAACATTGAACCGGCCAAATTGTTCACCCCGGCAAAATTTATTTATAGCTGAATCGGATGAAAAAATCATCGGCTTTTGTAATCTTACGCCGGAACTTGAAATCGGGCGCGTACTATTTGACTTCATGGTCCATCCCCTTTTCCGGAGAAAAGGCATCGCCACCATGCTTCTTTGGCACGCCATCAGACGCGCCAGGGACCTGAACGCCAAAACGGCACACGTAAACATTGCCGAAGACAATGAGCCTGCCAGGAATTTTGTTTCAGGCCTTGGATTTCAGCCTGTGCGTCATTTTATTGAGCTGAGGCTTCGTCTTTCCGGGCCGGCCGCGCCGGAATTCAGGTTCGACCGGTCTAAGAGCCGAAGCCTGAAAGCCGGCGAAGAAGGCATGCTGACTGAAATCCAGAACCGTTTTTTTAACGGCTCATGGGGGTTCAAGCCTAATACAAAGGAGGAAGTGGTTTATCGATTGAACTTAAGCGATTGCTCGCCGGAATGCGTTATTCTGCTTTTCGAAGGAGACAAGAAGCCTGTCGGTTATTGCTGGACAACAGTAAACGCAGAGGAGAACCAGGCTTGCGGAATCGAGAGAGGCCGGATTCACATGATGGGGGTGGACCCGGATTGCCGCAACAAGGGTCTTGGCCGGGAAGTGCTTATAGCCGGGTTATCCTATCTTAAAGGCCGGGGAATCGAGGTTGTTGAATTGACCGTTGACAGTGAAAACAAAGCGGCTCTTGCGATTTATGAATCAATGGGGTTTAGGGCTTTTACCACAACTATCTGGTATGAAAAGAGACCCCTTTGAGAACCTAATTTTTTAGCCGAACTCATTGTCATCTTCCGCGATTTCAACAAAATTACTGGTCCCCAAGAGGTCTCGAAGGATCAATCTGACCCTTAAAGCCTGCGCCGATAAAGTTTCAGGGAAAAATCAACCGCTTTACCCCTGGCCTGCGCCAGGAGTTCTTTTTACGTAAAGGCGGGCATTTCTTGCGAGCAGCAATGCTTCACGAATTCAGGCTGCGCGAACAACACGATCCTTGAACATCACCCTGTAAGTTTCAACAACAGCCGCGGCGATTTTGGACCAGGAGTATTCGACAACCGAGTCTCGAATCACCTCTGGCACGTACAGGCCGGCCCGCGAATCCGAGAGCACCGCAGCTATCCGCTCGGCTAGGGACCGGGGAATATCGCCGCTTACCAGGTACCCGGTCTTGCCTTCCTGAATAATATTTTCAATGTTTCCAACCTTGGTTGCCACCACCGGTGTCCCGCAAGCCAGCGATTCCAAGGCCACCAGTCCAAAGCTTTCGTGATGCGACGGAACAACAAATACATCCGCGGCACTATAGTAAAGCGGAAGATCCTCCTGGTCGACCCGACCGACAAAGAGGACCGAATTCTCTATACCAAAATCACGGGTTATTTTCTTAAGCCTCAGCCACTCAGGTTTCAGATGATCGTCTCCACCGATGATGATCATTTTAAGCTCGGGATTATCGGTCAGATAGGTCCTGGCTTTCAGAAGTCTGTCAATACCCTTCAGGGGGTCGATCCGGCCAACAAATAAAATTATGCTTTCAAGGCCGTTCAGTCCCAGTTGCCGCCGGGCGGTGTTTTTATCCTCGGGTTTAAACAACTGCAGGTTCACCCCACAAGGCACCACGCTCACGATATCCAGCGGAACATTATAATATTTGGAAAGCTCTGCTTTCTCTCTATTCGTGGCCGCAATAATGCGGTTACAACTCTTGGCCACTTCCTTTTCAGAGGAGAGACGAAGTCCCGGTTCCACCTCTCCAACACCAATGACGTTTTTGACCGCTCCAAGGGTATGAAACATGATGATATGCGGAATGTCCCACAAGGCCTGTAATTTTTCTCCAACCCGGCCGGAAAGCCAATAGTGACTGTGCACCAGATCATATTCACGATTCTCTGAGTTCCTGAACCTCTCTAACTCACAAATAAAATTGGTCAAGTGCGGGTAAATGGCCAGTTTATGCATATTCCGCTTATGACCGGCCTTGATATGAATGAGCCGAGCGTTCTCGCCCAGGGCCACGACCTGACTGTCATTCGGATCGTGGAGACGCGTGAAGACATCAACGGAATGTCCGAGTTTTCCGAGTGAGCGGGCAAGTTCCCGGACATATACGCTCATCCCGCCCGTGTCTTTGGTGCCCAGTTCACCCAGGGGGCAGCTATGGACACTCAGCATGGCTATCTTCAATCGTTTTCCGTTCACAAAATCTCTCTCTGCCGTATCGAATATTTAAGAATAAAAAACGTCAGGCTTCAATCACCCGAACTGTATCTGACACCTGGATAAAGGCACCTCCCGGCCGCCCAAACGATGCTTATACGCCTCAGAGCCTTTCAGAAAATCGTACTTCTTTATGCCCCGCTCAATGCTGTCTTTGATGCTCAACACCTTGCAGAGCACGCCCGCGCTCAAGGACCGGAAATTGAGATTATAGCCGCTATTATAAAGATAAAGCGTGTCATTATATTCAAAGCATAAAACAGCGGCCGCAGGTTGGCCATCCAGGTCCAAAAAGCAAAGCCGCAATATCTTGATCTCGGCCAGGGCCAGAGATATCGCCCGAAAGAACGATTCCATCTGTGCGCTCATAAAAGTGGTCTTATCCTCCCGGCTTTCCCGGAACAAATTGAGAAAGACATCCATTTCACTTTTGATGGCCTCTTTATCCTCCAGGGTCCGGTAGTTTATCTCAACCGCTTCATCAAGTCTTCTAAGCTTGCGTCTTACTTCGTGCCGCTGCTTGCCTTTGAGAAGCTGAAGGTAGTCATCCCAGGTGGGGGGCAGGTCCAGTTCCAAAGTAACACCGTCCGGTTCGCAAGTAATTTTCGATCCCTGTCCCTGCGCTATTTTCAGCAAATGTGTAAGAACCAAAGAATCACGGCGCACCGGGTTCAAATCCAGGCGAGTAACGCCTTCACGGCTGAAATGGTCCATCATGGCAAGAAAAAAATCTTCTTCTTTGCCAGGCGCGACAATGAAATCCTGGTAATCACAAACATCTGCGCAGCCGATAAAAGAAGCGGTTTCCCCTTTCCTTACAAGGGGGGCCAGACCGATCAGTTCTTCCTCATCCCAAACAGAACATAAATACAGGCTGGAAGCGTCACCGAATTCCGACCACCAGACACGCATCCAGTCGGGTAAAATAAAAACGCTGGACCACCTCAAACGATTTTTATGATTAAGCCAATAAGACTGAATATTTTCAAAGCTCTCAGACTTGACGGTGTGCCGTTTGCTTATTTTTCCCAGAGTAACACCCCCTCCTGAATTATAGCTTTTCTTCTTTTGCGATTAACGCAAATAATTCTGAGACAGATCTAAGGGTAATAATTCATGACATTGTCTTTAGATTTTATAATATCCAAGCCATAGTTTATGTCAAGTCAAGACCTGAACTACAAGCGGGACAGGGGTGTTATTCGTCATATTTTTATGTGGCGTAAATATTAAAAGCGAAAAAAAGTAAAATAAAAATAAAAGAAGCAACTTACATTTTTTTATTTATCTTAAATCCTCTTGAAAATAAAACATGACTTGAAGTGGCTTTTGAAGCGGTTTATTGGCTATGGACATCATAACGCGATCATTGTATCTTCTATTAGAACATGTTATCCAGCCAATTAATAAAACCACGGCGCGAATCCCTTCTCGGAGTCGCCTGTGCGGTTCCGGCCTTCCTGATCTGGGGGTTCAGTCCCATATACTGGAAAGTGCTGGACAGGGTCCCAGCCTTTGAAACCCTGATGCATCGGGTGATATGGTCATTTATCTTCCTCCTGCCTTTTCTGATATCGCGTTCCCACCGCCGTGAGATCGTGGCCGCGCTGACAAACAGGCGCACCGCCTTTATCCTGCTCGGAACCACCTTTTTCGTAGGGTCCAACTGGTTCGTATTTATTTGGGCCATTAACCACGATTTTGTTCTGCAGGCGAGCCTCGGCTATTATATCACCCCCTTAGTCAACGTCCTTCTGGGCATTGTCTTTCTCAGGGAGCGATTGAGGAACCTGCAGATTGCGGCGGTTTTGCTGGCCGGAGTTGGAGTATTTTACCTGACCCTGCAATACCGGCAGTTCCCCTGGGTAGCCCTTTCCCTGGCTTTTACCTTCGGGTTCTATGGCTTGATTCGGAAGGTCGCGCCTGTCAGTTCGGTTGCCGGACTCTCCGTGGAAATGCTCTATGGCTCGCTTCCTGCCGGGGTGTACCTCTTGTATCTTGAAGCCGCCGGAAAGGCCTCCCTTTTTCATGTCAGCCTGAAGATAGACATCTTTCTCATGGGCACGGCCCTGCTTACGGCTCTGCCTCTGATTCTCTTCACCCTGGGCACCAGACGGCTGCATCTCTCCAGCGTGGGCATCCTCCAGTACATTGCCCCGAGTTGCTTTTTCCTGCTGGCGATCTTTCTCTATCACGAACCCATTTCCAGGGCCCAGGTATGGACTTTTTGCCTCATCTGGGCAGCTCTCTTTATCTACTCGGTTGATTCCATTTTACATTACAGGCGGAGTGTTCCATGATTTCATGGACCGGCATTGACGTTGACACTGTTTAAGCCTTCGGCTATATTGAGCTAAAGATGTTATGAATTTCTGTTAAGTCTGCCCGCAACCTTCTTCTGTGAATGTCGGTTTCGCCAAAAATTTTATCAAGCAAGGAAAGGGTTATGAAAGAAAAAGCAAAGGATATCCGCCAAAACAATATTAGCCAAACAGGCGAAGGGGAGAGAATCACTCGGCCGGAAGCCGATTTCCTGGCCGGAATTGATGCGGTGGCCGCGAAGTCGGGGCCCAGGACCGCGGATGAAGCCTTGCCTGTCGGCAGCCGCATAAGGCAAATCCGAACGCAAAAAGGACTGACCCTTGCAGACGTGGCCCAGCGAACCGGGTTGGACGAACAAACCTTATCAGACATTGAGGAGGCTTCAGCCAGCCCCCCTCTGGGGGTGCTGGTCAGGCTGGGTAAAGCCCTGGAGATGAAACTGGGCACCCTGATCGCAACCGGGGAAGACCGGCCCTATGCCGTGGTCCGGGTGCACGAGCGGCAAAAAATGAGCCGGTATGCCTCTCAAAGAGGCACCCGCTACGGCTATACTTACCAGGCCCTGGCGCCGCAAAAGAAAAACCGTTCCATGGAACCGTTCCTGGTCACGCTGGAACCGATAGAGGAAGATGTACCTCCTTCGACCCACGACGGTGAAGAGTTCATCTTTGTGCTGGAAGGCAAATTGGAGGTTACCATAGGCGACGTTAAAGAAATCCTAGAACGAGGCGACACCATTTACTATGATTCCACTCAACCCCACCTGGTCCGTCCCCATGGCGGTCAACCCGCCCGTATCGTGGCCGTACTCTACAGCCAGTAAAAAAACATCCTCAGAAACGGGCGCCGGCCTCTGTTATGGGAATAGCGGCTGTTTTGTATTCATGAGTTGACGAACCGGAATCTGGTGTTTATATCACCCCTATAAGCCGGGCGATGACCAGCCTTTGTATTTCACTGGTGCCTTCGCCGATGGTCAGAAGTTTCTGGTCCCGGTAAAACCGCTCCACGTCATATTCCTTCATCAGCCCGTATCCGCCGTGAAGCTGCACCG
>CAZVRN010000164.1:0-7525 GCA_964629485.1 uncultured Thermodesulfobacteriota bacterium
ATCTGGAGCGAAAAGGCGGCGGAAATTCGCCGGCAGGTCATGGCCGGGCGCACCATCCCGGCCGCGGCCCTGGTCCCTTTTTCCCTCTCCCGGGACGATTTTTTTCAAAACAGGGCCTCTTCTTTAAGGGAGCTGGAGGAAGAGGTCACAAAAATGGAAAAAGAAGGCTTTGACGAAGCGATCATTGCCTACGCAGACATGGCGGACCTTAAAGCGGCGGCTCAATTGCTGTAAAAAACAAAAGGAGAGACAAATGCAGGCAGACCTGGTGCTTCATAACGGGAAAATTATAACGGTGGACGCTCAAGAAAGCATCCGCGAAGCCGTTGCGGTGAAGTTCGGCCGAATCCTGGCCGTGGGCAGCGAAACCGAGATTGAGCCCCTGATAGGCCCGCAGACCGAGGCCGTTGATCTCAAAGGGCGGACAGTTATCCCCGGCCTTATTGATTCTCACTGCCACATGGCCATGGTCGGCGCACTCAGGATGCTGACGGAAGACCTGAGCGAGGAAGCGGGCATCAGGTCCATACATGACATTCAGGAAAGATTGGCCCGACGGGCGAAAAATACCCCCAAAGGCGAATGGGTCACCGGTTACCAGGAGGATGATTCCAAGCTCGCCGAGAAACGCCACCCAACCCGGTGGGAGCTTGACGAGGCGACCCGGGACCATCCCCTCATCATCTCCACGGTCGGCGGTCACTTCAGCATAGCCAACAGCAAGGCTTTCGAGATGGCCGGGGTCACCAAAGATACGCCGGACCCGGTCGGCGGGAAATTTGACCGGGACCCGCAAACCGGTGAGATGACCGGGGGCCTGCACGAGGAGGCCATAAACATCATCAGGCCCGGGGGCCTGCCGGAGGCCAGCGCGGAGCAGGCGTATGAAGGCGCGAAACAAATCCTCACGGAATGCGCCGCGGTCGGGCTGACCTGTGTTTACGACACCGTGGACCGGCCGCAGATCAAGGCCTTCCTCGACCTGAAAAACCAGGGAGAGCTCCCGATCAGGGTCAGGATGGACGTGATTATAGACCTCTTTCCCGAACTGAAAAAACTGGGCATATACCGCGGACTCGGGGACGACTGGTTGCGGCTTTGCGGTTTAAAGTTTTTCTTTGACGGCGCCATCTCGGCCCGGACCGCGGCCGTGACCGAGCCTTACCTGGACAAACCCGGGTTTTACGGGGTCATGGCGACCACGCGGGAAATCGCCACAGAGACCATTATGAAGGCCTACGCCGAAGGCTACCGCATCTCAGCCCATGCCAACGGGGACCAGGCCATCGCCATGTTCCTGGACATCATGGAGGAAGCCCAGTCCCGCTACCCGAGAAAAGACCCGAGGAACCGGGACATTCACTGCACGGTCATCAACCCGGGTCTCGTGGAAAGGATCAAACAACTTGGTATCCTTCCCACAATCTTCGGGCCTTACGTTTACTACCACGGGGACAAACTTATCCCCGCTTTCGGGGAAAAGCGCCTCGAATGGATGTTCGCCGCCCGGTCTTTCATCGACGCGGACATCATGGTGGCGGCGCACAGTGACCATCCCTGCGCTCCCTACCCACCCCTCATGGCCATCCACGGCCTGGTCAACAGAACGACCAAGGCCGGCAAAGACATCGGGCCAAGCCAGAAAATCCCGGTCATGGAGGCCTTAAAACTTTACACCATCAACGCGGCCTACCATTCCTTTGACGAGGACAGGCTGGGTTCACTGGAAGCCGGAAAGCTGGCGGACATGACAGTGCTCGGAGAAGATATCCTGACCATACCGGCCGAGAAAATCATGGATGTTACTGTTGAGATGACCGTGGTAGACGGGAAGGTGGTTTATAAAAACGAACGTTCAGGCCTTTTGTAATGGTGGGCTGATTTTTTTATGGGTGCGGGGTCTTAACCTTAACGTTCAAGCTGGATGACATGGGACTTCTGCTTCTTTCGCCTTTTAGCCTGATACAGTTTTTCATCCGCCCTTTTTAACAGGGAGGCCGCATTATTGACGGCCTGGTCTTGAACAGCGGCGATCCCGAAACTGAAAAAAACCGGGATCGTCACTTTCTCCAGCTTGAGGGGATTTTTCTTCAGGTAGCCCT
This sequence comes from uncultured Thermodesulfobacteriota bacterium, assembly GCA_964629485.1. Taxonomy (GTDB): domain Bacteria; phylum Desulfobacterota; class Desulfarculia; order Adiutricales; family JAFDHD01; genus JAFDHD01. The sequence goes on from CAZVRN010000164.1 coordinate 2,103, forward strand.
GCAAACGTTCTGTTTTTTTACGGGCCTCGCTCACACCGGTGGACGGAAGAATAATGACAAACTCGTCCCCGGCGAAACGGGCTACAATATCGGTTTCGCGGCTTAGCCTGGTAAATACCTGGGCCACGTATTTCAGGACTTCATCCCCGGCGTCATGGCCGTGCCTGTCGTTCACGAGCTTGAAATCATCCAGGTCCACTAAAACCAGGGACAGGTGGCTTTCGTAGCGCTTGGCGCGCTTGAACTCGCGGTCCAGGGCCGACTCCATGACCCTGCGGTTCAGCAATCCGGTCAGATAATCCCTGGACGCGGCCATCCTGAGTTTTTCGTGGGCCTTCGCGTTTGAGAGGCAGGTCGAAATCTTTACCGTAAGCCGTTCCAGCAGCGTCGTATCCATGCCGGGGCAATACCGTTCGCTGGACGAATCACCGAGGTTTAAACTCCCGATGATTTCACCATCCAGGTTAATCGGGGCAATGGCGGCCGATTTGATCAGATATTTCTCATCCGGGGGAAAAAGGCGGTAAAAACGGGCCAGGTCCTGGTTGACCAGTATGGGTTTCGTCCCTTCACCGGTAAGTTCCAGCAAAACATCCCTCTCCACGGTATTGAGACGCTGTTTGAGTATTTCGGAAGAGGCCATATCCCGGATGAAATGAACCGTGTCGCTTTCATCAATCAGGGAAATCCAGACATAAGGAATCTCGAACTTTTCCTTGATCTCCGTGAGCAGCTTCTCGAAGAGGTCTTTAAAATTAAAGATCGAAAGAACGCTGATTTCTATCTCAAAAAATTTCCGGGCGATCTCTTCGTTGTACTTAAGCCTCTCAATAAATTCCGAGATGTCACGGATATCTTTAACGCTTTTATTATTCGAAACAATCACGGTTCAAGCCCCCCGCCTACCCATGAGGGAATGTAAACTAGATCGGCTCTTGGAAGAATAATATTTAATTAAAATCAATCGCCTGTCGTGTCAATTGAATCTTTTAGACGGGAATAAAAACCTGGTTCCGAAATCAATTAACCGGCCGCTTCCGGCTATGCAGGTTAATACCTTCGGTAGGCCATCTCAATAATATCTCCCCGGCTTATCGTTGCAGCGTAATAAAAATACTACACCTAGTGGCCCAGTTTATTTAACTACTATATATTGAATGTATTTATACCATTTTTTTAAACTAAGGTCAAGGAAACCCATTTTATTACCCGGAAAATAGTGATAGATTGATATTTAGTGACAAAAGAGGGACTGAATTAATAAAATGCCGCAAGTTTTTTATTATAACTATTTAACACGATTGTTTACAGGAGAATAAATATGAGAATATGCATTATTGGAGCTGGCGCCGGCGGCAGAGCGGCTTCGGGCCGTATCCGCCAGTTAGATAAAGAAGCCCACATTGACATCTTCAGTACCCAGAGCGAGATTGGATATGCACCCTGCGAGCTACCTTTTGCGCTTAAAGGAATCGTTGGGTGGGATGATATATTTTATCCCGGCAAATTCTTTGAAGAAAGAAAGATAAATGTTCACTTGAATACCGAAGTGACTGATATCCTCAGAAATGAAAAACGCATTATCGCCGGAGGAAAAAATTACCCTTATGATAAACTTATTCTGAGCCTGGGAGCTATCCCCTCCATTCCTCCCATTCCAGGACTGGATGGTAAAAACGAGTTTACTCTTAGCACAAATATTGCTGATGGCAGAACTATAGGGGAAAAGATTTCCCAACACACGAGCGCTGCCGTCATCGGGGCAGGAGCTATCGGCATAGAGATAACCCTGGCTTTGGTTGCCCAAGGCTACCGCAGAATCTATCTCTTGGATATGCTGGAAAACATTTTGCCGGCGGCTTTGGATAAGGATATGGCGGACAAGGCTGAGAAGGTAATGCAAGACAAGGGAATAGAGCTAATTCTGTCTGCAAACATCAGCAGTATAAGAAGTGAGTCAGAAAAGAAGCGGGTCGTTCTCCCTGACCGGGAACTTGATGTTGATCTTATCTTCCTGACCGCCGGGGCAAGACCCAATGTTGACCTTGCCAGGAAAGCGGGAATAGAGATTGGCGAGACAGGCGCAATAGCGGTAAACCAATATCTTCAGACCAGTGATCCTGATATTTACGCCGTTGGCGATTGTATGGAAAACTGGGATATAATAATCGGTTCGAAGACACGGCGCCTGATGGTGACCACCGCCGGAAAAACCGGGGACATCGCAGGCAGGAATCTGGTTCTTGGCAATTCCGTCCCCTATCCTGGCACCCTGATGGCCTTTACTATCGAAATCTTCGGCCGTCAAATCGGGACCGTCGGTTTTACTGAGAAGGCCGCCCGGGAGAAGGGCTTGGATACGGTCTCAGCCGCAGTCAGCGCTCCCACCACGCGGCCGCAATACGGTGGCAAGCTTTTTTACTATAAGCTTGTGGCTGACCGGCAGACGGGCGCCTTGGTTGGCGCGCAGTTTGTGTCCGAGGAGGTGATACGAGGCATTGTCAACGAGATGGGCCTCGCTATAGCAGAAAAAGTGCCTCTCCACAGGCTGGTGGAACTGGAAACGCCCTATTCGCCTGCCATAGGCATGGACCCGATGAGTTTCGGCCTGGCGAAGCTGCTGCGCAAGCTCAACTGAACACGTCTGCGGCTTCATTTGATGAAAGGCATCAGATTCAGTCAGCCCTGTTTATAATTCGATTGGCCGATGCATTGGCGGAAAGGCCCAAAAAATCCCCCTCATCCCCCCCCTTTTAAAAAAGGGGGAAGCTTTCTGGCTATGTAGTCACGTCGGTTGGATAGAGCGAAGCGAAACCCAACATTTTTTTCTTTATCTTTTAGCCGAACTCATTGTCAGGCTTCCGCGATTTCAACAAAATTGCTTGTTCTTTATGATGTCTTCCACATTTTGAAGCATTTTCAATTGACACAAAAGCCGCTCTTTAATACGATCGTTTGGCGTAATTTTTGGTGCAAATATACCGGAAGGTCCAATAAAGACAGCTCAATTTAAGAATCAGGATTAATCTGCCGGGGAAGTTCAGAGAGAGGGTAATTGATATTCCCTGAATAAAAGAGTTCAAACAGGCGCTTAGCCGTTTTGAATATTTAAACCATAAAGAAGGGAGAGAAAATGGAAGCCAAAACCTATCCTGAATTCAGCGTGAATTATCCACTACTCCTGACCACCTTCATGAAAAGGCCGGTAAACATGTACCCGGACGATATCGGCCTTGTTTACCGGAATCCCGACACCGGTCAGTATTTCAGGTTCACCTGGCGACAATGGTATGAGCGTACCTGCCGCCTGGCCAACGCCTTGAAAAACACTCTCGGGGTGAATCCGGGCAAGCCGAAAGAACCGGGCGACCGCGTCGCGACCATGGCCCTTAACCATCACTATCACATGGAGCTTTATTATGCCGTGCCCTGTTCGGGCGCTGTTCTGCACCCGATCAATATGAGGCTTTCTCTGGACCATATCACATACACCATCAACCACTCGGAAGATAAAATCATTTTTTTTGATGATATCTTCCTGCCCATGATTGAAAAGATTTACGACAAGATCAAAGACACGGTCGAGAAGTTCGTATATATCTCGGACAAAGAGGGATTGCCCGAGACAAAGATTGAGCCTCTTTATCAATACGAGACCCTGCTCAGAGACCAGCCGCCGGAGTATGACTGGCCGTATCTTCACGAGGATAATTACGCCACCCTCTGCTACACCACCGGCACGACCGGGCTGCCCAAGGGAGTCATGTTTACTCACCGGCAGCTATATCTCCTGACCATGCACGCCGGTCAGCTCATGAACTTCGACACGGACCCGGAGGCCGTCTACCTCGGCGAAAACGCCGTGCCCATGATCAATACCCCCCTCTTTCATATTCATGCCTGGGGCGCTCCCTTTCGGAGCGTGTTTGCGGCGAACAAAATCGTGCTGCCGGGCCGTTTCACCGTTGAAGGCTTTCTTGAACTGGTTGAAAAGGAAAAGGTAACCAGCGCGGGCGTGGTGCCCACGGTTCTGGCCATGCTGATTGAAAGCGGCGAGCTGGACAAGCATGATTTGAGCAGCCTCAGGACTCTCGGAGTCGGCGGCGGCGCATTGCCGCTGGGGTTGAAGCGCAAGGCGGAAAAGCTGATCCCCGGCTTCAGCGCCGGTTCCGGTTACGGCATGACCGAGACAGCGCCGACCACCATAGTGGCCTTCACAAAACGTTTCATGTGGGACTGGCCCAAGGAGAAACGGGAAGAGGTCCAGGTCAAGACCGGCCTGCCTCTGCCCGGGATCGAAGTCCAGGTGGTTGATGACCAGGGGAACCCGGTTCCCCAGGATAATGAAACCATCGGCGAGATTGTCATCAGGGGACCCTGGGTAATGGAACAGTATTACAAGGACCCGGAGAAGACCGCGGAAGTGTGGCGTGACGGGTGGTTTCATACCGGCGACGTAGCCAAGGTGGATGAATACGGGTACGTGACCATTGTTGACCGTGTTTCGGACATGATCAGGAGCGGCGCGGAGATGGTCCCCACGGTCCTGCTGGAAAACTTGACCTCGACGGCCGATTTTGTCCTGGAGGCCACCTATGTCGGCGTGCCGGACCCGATCTGGGGTCAACGGCCCATGGCCATTGTAAGCCTGGTGCCCGGCGCTACCGAATCCGAGGAAGACATTATCAAATGGCTTGAACAGGAAGGCGTGGAAAAAGGCAGGATTACGCGCTGGATGCTGCCTGATTATGTTGTCATCACGAACGAAATACCGAAAACCAGCGTGGGAAAATTTAACAAGAGACAGATTACTGCGGACTTGGAGAAATTCATGGAAAAGGCTAAAAAGATGAAGAGAGACTAACCGGGGGTTACCCGGCGCCTCATGCCCGGCCTGGCGGGCCGCCCGCCAGGCCTCAGAAGCGGGCGATAAAACCGCCCGCCCCAAGGTCTTATTTAAAGGCGCTGAAATCAACTCCGCGCCGGCGTCCGCGCTCCTCAAACCAGGTCGCCTCGTCCTGAGGAGGAGGCGCCAGCTCTTCCGGTGCTTTGCGCACCAGGCGAATGGCCTCAGCCGGGCAAGTGGTCACGCAAAGCCCGCAGCCAATACATTTTTCACGGATGACCTCGTTGTAATCCTCTCCCTCCCGGATGGCGTTTACCTGGCAGCGTTCGTCCACGCAGGTATTGCAGACAGTGCACAGGTCCGGGTCGATTTCGGCATAATAATGAGAGTTGACCACTTCCGAGGCGTTGATGCCCAACTTTGTGATACCGCCCAGCACGCCGCAGCAGCATCCGCAGCAGTTGCAGATGTAAAACAGGCCGTTTTGCATATTGTGCGTCAGGTGCACCAGCCCGGCTTCCTCGGCCTGGTCAAGGAGATCGAAGGCTTCCTGCTTTGTGATGGGGCGTCTGACTCC
>CAZVRN010000165.1:0-7509 GCA_964629485.1 uncultured Thermodesulfobacteriota bacterium
CCACCCCGGGCAGTCCCTTGCCGGCCAGCCGAACTTTGGAGCCGTTGTCAACACCGGCCGGAATATGCGCTTTTATTTTTTCTTTTTTTAATACTTGCCCCTGACCGCCGCAGGTGGCACAAGGCTTAAAACCCTGCATCCGGCCTGAACCGCCGCATTGAGGACAGGTGGTGGTTAATGTTTTTCCATCGACCTTGTGCAGAATTTGACCCGTGCCCCGGCATGAAGGGCAAGCCTCGGTTCCTGCGGATTCAATGCCCTGCCCACCACAACTGGAACAAGGCACCGGGCGTTCAAACTCCAGAACCCTTTCGGTTCCTTGAATGGCCTCTTGAAAGCTTATACGAAGACTGTATATCTGGTCCCCGCCGCGCCGGGGACCGGCGGACGACCGGAAAAAACCGCCACTTGATGCGGTTTTTTCGCCGTCGAAAAATGAGTTGAACTCAAAACCCGCACCCCCCTGCTGGCCGTGTCCGAAGAGGTCCCCGAATATGTCCTCAAAGCTGAAGCCTTCTTTAAAATCAGGCCTCTGGTATCCTGTTCCGCCGAAAGCGGACTCATAAAACTGCTGCTGCCCGAGCCGGTCATACTCCGCCCGCTTGGACTCGTCGCCCAGTATATCGTAAGCCTCGGAAATTTCCTTGAACTTTTCCTCAGCCTTTTTATCACCGGGGTTTATGTCCGGGTGATATTTGCGGGCCAGCTTTCGATAGGCCTTCTTTATCTCTTCCTGAGACGCATCCTTGGCAATCCCCAGGGTCTCGTATGGATCAATGTTACTCATCAGATTTCCAACCTTTTCAACAAAATAGTAAGGTCAGCGTAGTGGAAAGTCAAGAAGAGACTTTTGGCAAAAAAGGCCCTTTATGAATCAGTTGTTTTATTAAAAGCGGCAGTTTTAAAAGACCATCGGCACGTATCCGTCCTGGATAAAGTCTGAAATAACCGGGCCGACATACTCAACCTTCAGACCAAGCCCCTGGATCTTTTCGGAAGTGCCATCCTGGTCGGATATGAATTTACAGACAAAAGGTTTTTCCTGGTCAGCCATTTCTTTCGCCGCCTTTTTGACTTGCTCATTTTCCACCAGCAACCGCTGGGACGGGCCGAAAAATATGACCTTTACGTCTTCCATCCAGCCGAAACTCATGGCGTTTCGTGCGTACATCAAGCCGGTTAAAGCCTTCTCGCTATCACCCGAAGATATTATTACCAGTACTTTTGAACTCATGATCACCCTCCCTCTTTTTTTAAGCGTGACTCAATCTATCTGATTTTCAGCCATCTGTCCATATGCGGACCTTAAAACTGCCTTTCAACGCTTTTCTTTTTAAGACTTTTCAAACTTTGTTTGATATGGTTTAAGCGTCCTTTTTAAGCGTTTTTATTGAAAAAAGAACGGAAAGCACGCCTTTTGCCAGGCTGGGGGTTAAATTATTAATGCTTGACAAAAAAGCAAGATATCGCTAACAAGCTATGGGGTTCTGTAATTTACTTCGGCTAGCAAAAAGATATGCTTGACGGCTTTTTGAGGAAAAGGGGAAAAGATTCTGATTACATTTTAGGAGGAAAATAAATGACGGAGATTACTTCACCCATGAGCGGAAAGATTTTAGAAATAAAAGTCCAGGTTGGTGATAAAATAGCTGAAGACGACGAGGTCGCCACGCTCGAGGCGATGAAAATGGAAATCCCGGTGGTTTCCCCTGATGATGGTACAGTCAAGGAGATCATGGTCCAGGTGGGAGACTCTGTTGAAGCCGACACGGTCCTCATGACGTTGGAATAACAGCTCTCTGGCGGGACTCACAGGCAAGTGCCTTTTTGTCCTTTTTCGGCGGTCGCCTGAAAGACCCTGATAGAAGCGTTTACGGCGACTGCTTTTTTGTATTGATAAGGGGCTGTGCTGTTTATTTTCTCCGTTTCTTTAGAGAACATCTGTCCGGCCATATAGACAAAAGTATAACTATGGCTTTGAAAAAACTATCTGTTTGCATCATAATGATTACCTGCCTTACCCTTTCAGGTTCGGCCCTGGCCCGGGACAAAACCTTGTCCGAGGCGGCTGAGAGAGTCAGCCGGTCATTTCTTCAAATGATGGACCAGGGTCTGTATAAACAGACATACAGCCTTGTTCCTCCACGGTTGAGACAGATCAGAACCGAGCGCCAATGGGCTAATGGGGTCTCTTCGGAAAGAGAGTCAATGGGAGACGTCAAGTCGCGCCGGCTGGTCAAAGTAGAAGAAGCGGAAAACTTTTTAAACCTGCCCAAAGGCAAATATCTTCTGGCGGTATACGAAACCGGCTTCACCAAGCAGGACAAGGCTACGGAAATTATGGCCCTGGTCCGGTCAGAAAACGGTTATGGACTGGCCGCTTACAAGGTCAGTTATAATAAGTGGCCGCAGGCTTTATATATTATCGGCAACGGCCTGTTTGTCGTTTTTTTCATCATGTCCCTTTTGGCGTTCGTCACCTGGGCAATGGGTAAAATTTTCCGAAAAGTTGAAAGCCCAAACAAGAAGGAGAAGGTAAGTTAAACGTGTTCGGTATCAAGACAGGGTTCTCATCCCTTCTTACCAATCCGGGTCAGGTCGTCATGATCCTTGTCGGACTGGGTTTCATTTACCTGGCCGTTAAAAAAGAATGGGAACCCTACGAGCTGCTGCCGATCGGGGCGGGAATGCTCCTGGCCAATTTGCCGTTGACCGGTTTGACCACGCAGCCTGCGCCGGGCCTGGCCCCGGGAATGGCCGGTATCCTGGGCATTATTTTGAAGTACGGCCTTTATACCTGGACGATTTTGCCGCAGTTTATTTTTTTCGGTATCGGCGCCTTGACCGACTTCGGGCCGCTGATCGCCAACCCACGGGCTTTTCTGCTCGGGGCCGCGGCGCAGATCGGAATTTATACCTCCTTTGCCGGAGCCATTTTGCTGGGGTTCACGCTTAAGGAATCCTGCTCCATCGGAATTATCGGAGGGGCTGACGGCCCGACAGCCATTTATACGACCGGGTTACTGGCCCCGGACATCATGGGCATCACCGCCACGGCGGCTTATTCATACATGGCCATGGTGGCCATTATCCAGCCGCCGATTATCAGGGCCCTGACTTCCAAAAAAGAGCGGGGCCTCGTGATGAAGCCCATGCTGCGCCCCGTCTCCAGGGCGGAAAAGATTCTTTTTCCCATATACGCTACTATTATCATTATTCTGCTTGTCCCCAAAAGCGCGCCTCTGGTGGGCATGCTTCTGCTCGGAAACCTTTTTCGGGAAAGCGGCGTTGTCGAACGGCTTTCTACAAGCGCTCAAAACGAGCTGACAAATATCATCACCATCCTGCTCATGCTGGGGATCGGGGCTTCCATGCCCGCGGACAGGGTCCTCCAGCCTCAAACACTGATGGTCCTGGGCCTGGGGCTGTTTGCTTTTTGTATTGGCACGGCCGGCGGGGTTTTGCTCGGTAAAGTCATGAGCTGGTTTTCGAAAGAGCCTTTTAACCCGATGATCGGGGCGGCCGGTGTTTCAGCCGTTCCCATGAGCGCCCGCATCGTTCAGCACATAGGACAGCAGGAAAACAAACGCAATTACCTGCTCATGCATGCCATGGGGGCTAACGTGGCCGGGGTAATCGGCTCTGCGGTGGCCGGTGGCTTCTTTTTGTCATACTTTCATCAGCTTTTCTAAAACGCCCCCGGGTAATTTTCATTTAAAAAAGACTTGCCACGATCGCTGTTTTTTTATAATTTGACGAAACATAATTTGATCCTGTTAAACTTTATCGAGTTAGGTTTTGCGAAAGGCATTTTTTCGTGAAGTATTAACAAACCGGAATGGGAGCGGCTACCAATGGCAGATGACAGTAAATACGAAGAATTAAAACGGCGTAACGCAGAAGCCCTTTTAGGCGGCGGTCAGGATCGGATTGATGCCCAGCACAAAAGAGGCAAGATGACCGCCCGTGAAAGAATAGACTTTTTATTAGATGAAGATTCCTTTGAGGAGTTTGACCGTTTCGTGGTCCATCGCTGCAGCGATTTCGGAATGGATAAAAAAAAGATTCCCGGAGACGGCGTCATAACAGGCTATGGAACCATTGACGGCCGGCTTGTATATGTTTTTTCGCAGGATTTTACTGTCTTCGGCGGGTCTCTCAGCGGCGCCTTCGGTGAAAAGGTTTGCAAGGTCATGGATATGGCTGTGGCAAACGGCGCTCCAATTATCGGCCTTAATGATTCCGGTGGAGCGCGTATTCAGGAAGGCGTGGAATCTTTAGGCAGTTATGGCGAGATTTTCAGGCGTAACGTCCTTGCTTCCGGGGTTGTACCTCAGATATCGGTCATTATGGGCCCCTGCGCCGGCGGAGCCGTTTATTCCCCGGCCTTAACAGACTTTACCTTCATGGTTAACAATACCTCCCATATGTTTATCACCGGGCCGCAGGTAATAAAGGCCGTCAGCCACGAGGAAGTGGATGCGGACGATCTCGGCGGCGCGCTCAGGCATAATACCACCAGCGGCGTGGCTCAATTCATGGCTGAAAACGACGAGGAAGCCTTGAAGATGGTCAGGGAGCTCCTGGCTTTTCTGCCTTCGAATTACGAACAGAAGCCGCCTCGAATAGAATGTGATGACGACCCTGGAAGGGTGGAGATGAAACTGAGGGATATTATTCCTGACAACCCCAAGAAGCCTTATCGCATGAAGGATATTATCACCACCGTGGTGGACAACGGGATTTTTTTCGAAGTTTCCAAGCGTTACGCCAAGAACATGATTACCGGTTTCGCCCGCCTGGCCGGTTATCCGGTCGGTATCGTGGCCAACAACCCGCGTTTTTTAGCCGGCTGTCTGGATATCAATGCGTCCGACAAATGCGCCCGTTTTGTTCGTTTTTGTGATGCCTTTAATATCCCCCTGGTGACCTTTGTGGATGTGCCGGGATACCTGCCTGGAGTGGCCCAGGAGCATGGAGGAATTATCCGGCACGGTTCCAAGATTATTTACGCCTACTGTGAAGCCACTGTGCCCAAGATAACGGTCATCACGCGAAAGGCTTACGGAGGCGCCTACGATGTCATGTCCAGCAAGCACCACGGCGGCGACATCAACTATGCCTACCCCACGGCCGAAATCGCGGTTATGGGCCCGGAAGGCGCGGTTAACATTATTTTCAGAAAAGAAATAGAAAACACCCCGCCGGAAGAACGCGAAAAAATCAGAAAAGAAATGATTGATAATTATCGCAACACCTTTGCCAGCCCGTACAAAGCCGCTGAAAAAGGCTATATTGATGAAATCATCATGCCGGAAGAGACCAGGCCCAAACTCATCAAGGCCTTAAAGTCGCTTCAGAACAAGAAGATAAGCCGGCCTTCTCGCCGGCATGGCAACATCCCCCTTTAAAACCGAACGCCCAAATCAGATTCAGATCAGGTGCGGAAGATGAGTATTGAAAAGATTAAAAAGAAGAAAGAAGCCTGGCAGGCGGAAGTGGAAAAAGGTTTGGCCAAGAGGCCGGAGCGAAAGAAAAAGTTCACCACCCTTTCCGGTCTTCCCGTGGAGCGGTTTTACACCCCCGATGACCTGGCCGACTTCGATTATGAGCGGGACCTGGGTTTTCCGGGTCAGTATCCTTTTACCCGGGGCGTGCAGCCGACCATGTATCGCGGGCGGCTTTGGACCATGCGCCAGTATGCCGGGTTTGGAACCGCCGAGGAATCAAACGAGCGGTACAAGTACCTGCTGGAGCAGGGGCAGACCGGGCTGTCCGTGGCTTTCGACCTGCCCACGCAGATCGGGTACGACTCGGATGACGAGGTTTCGCTGGGTGAAGTGGGCAAGGTCGGGGTGGCCATTGATTCCCTGGCCGACATGGAGACCCTTTTCAAGGGTATCCCCCTGGACAAGGTCTCGACCTCCATGACGATTAACGCTCCGGCCGCGGTGCTGCTGGCCATGTATATCGTGGTTGGCGAGAAGCAGGGGGTGAGCGGCGACAAGCTGGCCGGGACCATTCAGAATGACATTCTCAAGGAATACTCGGCCCGGGGAACATATATTTTCCCGCCCAAGCCTTCGATGCGTATCATCACCGATATCTTTGCTTACTGCACCCGGGAGGTCCCCCGTTTCAACACCATTTCCATCAGCGGGTATCACATCAGGGAGGCTGGTTCCAGCGCCATCCAGGAAGTGGCCTTCACCCTCGCCAATGGCATCGCCTATGTGGAAGCCGCCCTGAAGGCCGGGCTGAACGTGGACGATTTTGCCCCGCGGCTTTCCTTCTTTTTTAATTCGCACCTGGATTTCCTGGAAGAGATCGCCAAGTTCCGCGCTGCCCGCCGCCTGTGGGCGCGCATAATGAAAGAACGTTTCGGCGCGAAAAAGCCCCGCTCCCTCATGCTTCGGTTTCATACGCAAACCGCCGGCTGCACCCTGACCGCCCAGCAGCCGGCCAACAATATCGTCCGCGTCGCCTTCCAGGCCCTGTCCGCGGTTTTAGGCGGTACCCAGTCCCTGCATACCAATTCCATGGATGAAGCCTTCTCTCTGCCGACCGAAGAGGCGGTTTCCATAGCCCTCAAGACGCAGCAGCTTATCGGTTATGAAACCGGGGTGACCGATACGATTGATCCCCTGGCCGGGTCATATTATATCGAGCATCAGACCAGCCGGATCGAGGCCGAAGCCATGGAGTACATCAGAAAGATTGACGAAATGGGCGGGGCCGTGGCCGCCGTGGAGAAAGGTTATATCCAGAGGGAAATTCAGGAGAGCGCCTACCGGTACCAGAAAGACGTTGAAGATGGAGAAAGGGTGGTCGTTGGAATCAATAAATTTCAAACCGGGGAGGTTAAACCGTCTAACCTGCTGCGGGTTGATCCGGCCGTGATGGAGCAGCAGATTCAAAAATTGAAAAAAGTCAGGTCTGAACGAGACCAGACCGCGGTGGACCGCGCCCTTAAAGACCTGGTCAGCGCGGCCCGGGAAGAGCAGAACCTGATGCCTCCCGTTATCGAGGCCGTCAGGTGTTACACTACTCTGGGTGAAATCTGCAACGCGCTTCGGTCTGTCTTTGGCGAATATGAGGCCGCGGTCATAATATGACCTGAAAATGGAGATATCTTTAAAAAAGCAGGCGGCTCTGGTCGGCCGGGCCGCCTCTTTGAACTTTAGCCGTATTAAGCGAAAAAAGAAGTTGGCACACGGGACATCAGAATCAATGCGCTGCTAATGTCAACCGCTGTGCTGAGGACTTTCCGGTTTTATCAGAGAGGTGCCTGTTATGGTTAATGACAAAAAAATACGGGTTTTGGCCGCCAAGCCGGGCCTGGACGGACATGACCGGGGAATTAAGGTTATCTGCCGCGCCTTGAGGGATGCAGGCATGGAAGTGATTTATACCGGGCTCAGGCAGACCCCGTCTCAGATCGTAAACGCCGCACTCCAGGAAGACGTAAACGTGATCGCCATGTCCGTGCTTTCCGGCGCCCATAACTAT
>CAZVRN010000166.1:0-7504 GCA_964629485.1 uncultured Thermodesulfobacteriota bacterium
AAAATAAACACCACTTCCGCTTCACCGCAAACTAAAAAATTATGTTTTGCTGCGCTAAAAAAGGCCTTGTCGCACGGGCAACGTGCTGATTTTGAAAATCAGCACTCTCCTTAGGCATCGTAGTGGAAGACCTTGTTTACAATCAGCCAATGATCTTCGGCTTTCACCAATGACAGGTAATCGGTGAACCTTTTGCCTAGGTACAGGTCCGCGACCTTGACTACGGCAACTGCACCGGTCACATCGGTGGAAACAATCTTCATATCGTATTCTTCGCCGTTTTCAACCGGCGCAGGAACGCCCCTCACATGGGCCAACCAGTTATCAAGTGGAATAATGACCAGTTCTCCTTCCAGGTATCCATAAAGACTGGCCTGGGGGTGAAAAGCCCTTTTAAGCTTCTCAGTGTCTGAGTGATACATTCCTTCAAAATAAAGATGGATGGTTTGAGAGATTGATTCTAAGTCGGAAGCATTCTGAGCCATGATGCACCTCCTCATTTTTTCTTATGAGGTTTGTTTTTTCAATTATTGGATATAAGAAATTTTTTAGCCTGAAAGCAAAGCACCTGTCAATTCATTTTTTAGACGTCTATCCGGCGATTTCTCTGATAATAATATCATCTCAATATATTTCGAGATAAATTTTCTTAACCCGTCCTGAGATTATCTTAATAGTTCAGATAATTATTTCAAATTTGTATTTGCGCCTTGTTTTTATTTTAAAATTGAAAACATTGTATTTTTGTCATATTTTTGGTAATCTTAGACAACTTGAGTCAAAAATAAGCGAATATTGATTGTTTTAAGTATGCTTGATCAAAAGTGGGGTTGATCTTAATGCGGGTGACATCCGGATTTTTTTACTTATCAAAGATGAGCTATAATCCGGCTACTAGCCTCTTTTTGACTAGCCTAGGCCTGAACCAGTTTGAGAGGAGAGGTTAAAGCTCATGAAAGAAAAACGAGCATACCCCCGAAAAGTTGTTGTGGTTCGAATAGATGATCGAACCGAGTTCGGTATCCTGACCTACTCAACCGAAAATTTGAGCCGGCGAGGGATGTTCATCACTACCGACGCGCCTTATCCGGTTGGTACCATCCTGAATTTAACCCTGGCCCTTGGAGACAAAGAAATTAATGTCCGGGGAAAAGTGGTATGGCGAAAAACTTCAGATAATCAATATGGCAGCTCAGGCATGGGTGTGGTTATTATTGAAATCAGCCCTGAAGACCAGGCCCTTTTGGACGATTTCCTGAAAAAAGAATAAAAAATAACCTTCCTTGATTTCAACAAAATTACTCATTTTTAAAAGGTCAGAGACTAGGTCTTATCAAGACCAAAAGCCTGCCGCCATCTGGTGAAACGCTCCTCGCGCTCGTCTTCGCTCCATTGAGGTTCAAAGACACGTTCTACTTTACGCAACTCGGAACTTGTCCAGGGTTCCCAGACACCACACCCTTCCCCGGCCAAGAGAGCTGCGCCGAAGGCTGTCGCCTCCACCGGTGTCATGCGTTCGACCGGACGTCCAAGCGTGTTGGCCTGAATTTGCATCAGCACATCATTTCCAGCGGCCCCGCCGTCTACCTTTAACGTCTCCGGTCTCTTAAGTCCCGACTCTTCATAAAGCCGATCCTGCATTTCACGCACGCGGAAAGCCACCCCTTCCATGGCGGCCCGTACGAGATGAGGCGCGGAGACGCCGAGTGTCAAGCCCTCGAAAGCGCCATGTCTTTCCGGGAGGCTGTAGGGTGTGCCCAGCCCCTGTAACGCGGGTAAAAAGGATACACCCTGCGAATCAGGGACGCTAGATGCCGCATCCGCCGCATCCTGCAGGCTCTTCAGCACTCCGAGCTTAACGAGCCACTTAAAAACCGCCCCGGCGGTGATAACCATCCCTTCCATGCAAAAGGCCGTAGTCTCGCCCCGGCGCCAGAGGACGAGGGGATAGGTACCCGAAGTGAGTTTGATTTCAGCGCCGGTATTGACATTGGTTGTGCCCGAGGTGCCATAGGAAACTTTACCTTCTCCCGGGTTCAAACAGCCTTGGGCATAGACGGCGCTTTGCTGGTCGCCGATAACGGCCCCGATAGGAACTTCAGCCCCGAAAACCTTGGCAGAAGTGAACCCGACAGTTCCGGACGTGTCAACTACCTTGGGGAACATGGATGGATTGAGCCCCTGCAGTTCGATAAGTTTAGTGATCCATTTCCATTCCGTAAGAAAATCGAAATAGCCGGTGGTGCAGGCAAACGAGTAGTCGGTGACATGCACGCCCCCGCCGCTCAGCCGCCATACCAGGAAACTGTCTACATTGCCCCAGGCAAGTTCACCCCGGCGCATTTTTTCGCGGCCTTGAGGGCAGGAATCGAGCGCGCGCTCCATTTTCGCGGCCTGGGTCATTTGGTTCACGAAAATAAATCCCTGCTCATTAAGCTCTTTGGCTCTCTCTATTCCGCGCAGATCCTGCCAGTTTATGGCGGGGCCAATAGCTCGGCCGGTTCCACGCTCCCAAATAATAAGCGTGGCGCGCTGTCCCGTGATTCCAATGGCACTGATATCGCTCGCTGCAAGGCCCGCGTCGTTCAGGCTTTGAGCAATCGTGGCCTCGGTCGTGGACCACAATTCCTCCGGGTCCTGTTCCACCAGGCCCGGGCCTGGGTAGCTGAGCCGGAACGGGGTTACCGCTTTACCCTGCACCCGGCCGTCAGCACCGATAATCAGGGCGGAGACGTTAGTTGTACCAGCATCAATAGCTAAAATAATATCAGACATCGGGAATAAGCACTCCTGGGTTCATGAAGCCCGTGGGATCCAAAGCCTGCTTGAAGGCCTTGAGCAGCGTGACGCCGGATCGGCCGATTTCCCGGGGGAGCCAGTCGCGGCGAAGTCGTCCGATGCCATGATGGTGAGAGATCCCGCCGCCTTCCTCCAGTGTGACCGACATGGTCCGCCGCCAGCATTCCTGGTAGGCCTCCGCCATCTTGCTTGGGTCCGAGGGTCTCACGACAAAAGTGAAATAAAGATTTACTCCGGAGCGGTAGCAGTGTGAACTGTGCGCCGAAGCGGTGAGTATATTTTCGACTTTCCTCAGTGAAGCAAGGACCTTTCTGTAGATCGTGCCGATTTTGTCCCACGTGGAGGCGATTTCAATGGTGTCGAGAATAATGCCTTTTTCCAGGAAAACTTCCCATGTGGGGACGTTGTTACGCTCTTGCATCCAATGTTCCGCCGCCTTGGCGGAAGCAGGCTCGCATTCCGCTTCAGCCATCAGGTCCGCGCAGGCCCGCACCTCGGCGTCCACCCGGGCGGCCGGACCTTCGTGGACAAATAAAATCAGGCCGTCTTCGCCCCGGGCCTGATTCGGGAAAAGCCTGTGGGCCTCGGTCGCATCATACTGCCTCATTACCGGAGGCAGCCACCCGGACTGTATGACGTAACGCTGAGCCTCAAGGCCGCTTTCCATGGAAGAGGTGTGGAAGGCGCTGAAAGCCCGTTTTTCCGGTTTCCAGCGCACTGAAAAAGTAACGGCCGTAATAACGCCCAGCGTCCCTTCGCTGCCCAGAAAAACATGCTTCAGGTCAGGGCCGGACGAGGCGCGCGGCGTAAGCCGTGTCTTGAGTATCTCGCCGTTGGGCAGAACCACTTCCAGAGCCGTGACCATATCTTCGATGCTGCCATAGGCGCTGGAAAACTGGCCGGCGGACCTTGTGGCGACCCAGCCTCCAACAGTACTAACGTCCACGGATTGCGGGTAGTGGCCGATTGTCAGTCCGTGTTTGGCCATGGCCGCCTCGGCGTCCGCGCCCCGCACCCCGGCCTCAAACGTTGCGATCAGGTTGTTTACGTCAATCGTTCGCGTCTTGTTCATTGCGCTCATATCCAGAAGAACCGTATCCCCGGAGGTCTTCACGCCGCCGACCACACCGGACCCGAGGCCGAATGGCACCAGCGGGGCTCTGTTCTCCCGGCAGACGTTAACCACAGCGACAACGTCATCAACGCAGTCCGGCGCAACGACGCAGGCCGGTTCGGGCGCTCCACGACCCTGCATGTCATCCAGTTGACTCAGGACCCAGTAGTCATGGCGTCTTTCGTGAAGCATGTGCCCTGCGGTTATAACTTTTTTATCTTCAAGTACGTTAACCAATTTCTCCGCAATTGCTGAACCCATTCTGTCAATCCTTTTTTGACTGGCTGAGCACGGCCATCTCCGCCGCCCGCCGCGCCCTGCAGACCTCAATCTGCCTGTCTTTTTCTTGAGGCGACCAGTTAAGTAATTCCCCCATGCGTTTGGCTGCCGGTTCCAGGGCGGCCATACCTCCGTCCAAATCAAAGTGAGCACGGGCGCTGCGCCTCATCCAGTAATCCTCGAGAGTCAGTGCTCCTTCGCTGAGCACCGCGAACTCCGCCTCAACTTCAGGGCCTTTGCCTTTGGCGAAGATATTCCGGGCTTCACTGCCATAAAGATACGCCGCTCTTTCCGACTCGCTTGAATCCAGGCCAAGCCGCTCCAGCTCGGCCCGCAGCGATTCCAGGGTCCCGGTAAATTCTCCTCCGGGCAGAGGCTCCTCGGCCGTGGCTGATGGACGGACTTTTTGGCCCAATGCCGCCTGACACTTATCGGCCAGCCGCGCGGCCATGGATCGGTAGCTGGTGAGCTTGCCTCCGGCCACGCTTAAGATCCCGCCCGGACTTTTAAATATCTCGTTACGTCTTGAGATTTCCGAAGGTTTTTTACCTTCTTCCCCTAAAAGAGGGCGTATACCGGCCCAGAGAGCGATAACGTCCTTATCTTCAAGCGGTGCGGTATTGAAGGAAGGGCTAACCGATTTCAGCAAGTAGGACACATCTTCGTGAGATATTTTCGGCCAGTACTCGGCCTGGGGGTAAAAAGTATCCGTGGTGCCGATATAAACGACATCGCGATTCGGTATGGCGAAGATGCCACGCCGGTCTTGGGCGGTCATGGTGATCGTTCTGTTTATCGGAAGGCGTTCCCGGGCGATAACCAGATGAATGCCTTTGGTTAGCTGAAGAATTTTTTTGGCTTGAGGGTCCTCCATGTGTCTGATCAGGTCCAGCCATGGACCGGCGGAGTTCACAATAACACGCGCGCGCACCCTGGCCGCTTCTTCGTCGCCAGGCAGGGTGCTGCGGACGATAGCGCCCGCGGCGCGGCCGTTTTCCATGATAATTTCATCGCAAATGGCGTAGGTAACCACCACCGCGCCGTAACCGGCGGCGCTGCGCGCGTTGCCCAGCGTCAGGCGGGCGTCGTCGGTGAGATATTCAGGGTAGACGATCGCGCCGGTGTAATTTTCAGCACGGATTTGAGGCTCTTCGGCCCGGAGACGCTCCGAGTCCCACACCTTGTGTTTTTCGTGTTTGTCCACATGACCCAGTTTTTCATACGACCACAGAGCGGCCCTTAAGGCTGTCAGCGCGGTTTTGGACCTTGCCAGAATGACCATGGGATTTGTTCTGGCCAGATGCGGCGCTAAGTGTCTGAGGATTCGTCTTTCGTTTGCCGCTTCCCTGACCACCCCGATATCACCCTGGGCCAGATACCTGAGACCACCGTGAATCAGTTTCGACGAGCGGCTGGAAGTGCCCGACCCTATATCATTCGCGTCAATCAACGCTACGCGCAGCCCCCGCATGGCCGTGTCCCTGGCTGTCCCGCATCCCGTAATGCCTGCACCAATAACGAGAACATCGAACTCTTCAGCTTCAAGAGCTTTAAAACTCGCCCGCCGGTCGATAAAATTTAACGCCGTTGTATTCATCTAAAGTTTTCCTTATGAACTGTGATTAATTTTTCTCTTTATTGCCGCCGCATACAGAGCGCTTTTCTTTTTTGACATAGCCCCCCCTCCCCAACAGATCCGTATCCATTTACCAGCCTGTTTATTTTTTTAATTTTATCTGAATAAGTCGAATAATAACAAGAAAATTATAAAAAAGATGGGATTTTGTTTAATCAGTCGACGCCGGGAACCAAACCGTTATCCGAACTCATTGTCGGGCTTAAATTTAAGTCCTCGAAATATTGGTAATGTTCCGCGGGATAAATTTTCACCTTTCCGAATTTTCTTTTCTGCGAGCGCGGATGAAAGCAGGCGCCAGTTCGTCTCTTTCTTTCTGGATTTGCTGGAGCACAATGGCGGTGATCACCAAGAATCCTCCGGCGACCTGAAGGGGTTCCATGGTCTCTCCTAAAAATAAAAATGCGATAAATCCCGCTGAGATGGGTTCCAGGGTCGCGGTGATCATGGCGCGCGTGGAGCGGATGTGGTTGACGCCGATAAAATAAAGGGCGAAAGGCAGGATAGTGCCCAAGACCACGATGTAAACGATCCAGCCCCACTCCGCTCTGGTAAAGTTTCCGCGTAAATAACGAAAGGGAGGATAAACGAGGTGCATGGTAAGCGCGGCAAAGGCCAGGGCATAAAAAAGAATGGTCCATGGAGAATAGCGATGCATGCCGCGTTCTCCCAGCAAGGTATAAGCGGCGAAGAAGACCGCCGCGCCTAAACCGCTCAAGATGCCTGCACGGTTCATAACCATGAGCTGGAGGTTATAGCCGCCAACCACCAGGTAACACCCGCTGACAGCCAGTATCAGGGCAAGAATTTTTACCGAAGTCAGACGTTCTTTTAAAAAGCAGATGGAAACGAGAGCCACGAAGATAGGCGAGAGGTATTCGAGGAGGATCGCCGCGGCCACCTGGATTTTGCTGATGGCGTAAAAATAGGTGACATGCACCCCGGCCATGGCTATCCCGCCGATGATGAAGAAGTAGCCTAAGTCGCGCAACCTGACTTTCAATAAGTCCCTGGCAAAGACACCGTAGATCACCCCCAGCATGATCGTGGACATGGTGACCCGGATCTGGACCAATTCAAGGGGTGTCATCCCTTGGTTAAACAGGGCCTTGCCGGCCGTCCCCGAGGAAGCCCATAAAACGGCGGCCGCCATCACGGACAGGTAACCTTTTGATTCGTCGTCTTTCAAATTTTCACCCCGCATGGAGGGACTGTTATATCATTCGAACCCGGCTGGGTCAATGTTCGCCGAAGGGCTCCCGTCCGACAGCCGAATCATTTACCGGTCCTGAAAACAAAAGAAATCTTTATTTTTATAAGAAGCTCGGATATAAGAAATATAAAATCAATACAAGCGGCTTGGGAGGCGATGATCGTATTCAAAGAAAACAGCCAACCGAAATTTATATTCCGAACAGGCGGATCGTTCCTTTGATTCGATCCGGGAACAAAGACTAGAGGAGGATAAATCATGCGTTTGAAAGATCAGGTTGCTGTGGTGACTGGAGGCGGAGGCGGAATCGGCGAAGGCATCTGCCTTTGTTTGGCCAGGGAAGGCGCTCATGTTGTGGTAAGCGACGTCAAAAAGGATCTGGCGGAGAAGGTAGCGGCCAAGGTCAGTCAAAGCGGGCGAAAATCCCTGGCAGTTCAGACCGACGTGCGCGCGGCCGATCAGT
>CAZVRN010000167.1:0-7449 GCA_964629485.1 uncultured Thermodesulfobacteriota bacterium
CAACGCTGCGCCAACCGTGGCGCCCTTGGCCGTTGTCTCGGCAACGTCCCGGTTGGAAACAACGCCTAAAGCAAATCCGATGATAGCCCCGGCCGCGCCAGTTAAAGCGGCTGACTTGGCGCCTCTTTTTCCCATTCGGGCTAGCTGGTCTTTCTGATTGACGCGCTGGTAAGCCTTCTGGGCTGGCAACAGATTCCACATGTTGTTATCCGCATCCTTAAGCAGGGTTTTTGCGGGTATCAGCTCATAAGTTCGCGAACCTTTGTTATCAACAATGACCTGAACCGGGAGTAGCCCGGCTCCTCTGATATCAAAACCAAAAGCTTCTTTAGCTTCATCTTTGTCAGAGTAAGCTTTCGCAGCTATGATCACATTGTTTAGGCGCTGGTGATTCGGATAGGCTTCCGGTGCTTTGAACGGCACCGGTCGATATTTATAGCCGGCACAGCCGCCTATGACCATTAAGACAACAATTAATCCTAAACTTATTGACCGCCGCATAATGTTCCCTCTCGATAAAAACACGTTACTTAAAAATACCCTTCACAGGAGATTTAGTCAATAGGTCACTTCAGTGGGTAATGTGCAGGAAAATTGATCCTGATTTAGAATGTCATGCGCTTCAGCAGGCAGCTGTTTCTAACAAAAAGTATTGAGTTGTCGGCTGTAGTAAGCTATTTTCATAAACAGGGCCGTCTGAGCCTCAATCAGTTCCTTGTGTGATGGTTTACCATACACAATCACAATATTGGAAAAGAAAAAACAAAAAGGGGAGAAACAAAATGATTTTCAAATATTATAAGGAGCATACGTGGGTGAAGGTGGATGGAGATGAGGCTGTTATAGGTATCACTGACTATGCCCAAGAGGAACTGGGTGAAATTGTTTACGTTGATTTGCCCGAGTTGAATGACGAATTAATTGCCGGGGATGAGTTCGGTCAAATTGAATCGACCAAGACAACCAGCGAAATGATCGCCCCCATAAGCGGGGACGTCATCGAATCCAATATGGAACTCGAGGATACACCGACCTTGATCAATGACTCGCCGGAAGATCGCGGCTGGATCACAAAAATCACCCCTGTTGATCTCAGCGAACTGGATGACCTTATGGACGAGGAGGAATATAAAGCCTTTTTAAAAGAATTTGATACATAAAGATTTTGGTCAGTTAGCTATAAATCAAGCTGGCCTGCTACGGCCTCTTTGATTTAAGGTGCTCTTAACTTAAGTGGTATAAACGTTTTCTAACTAATGTTCGCCTTCGAAATGGCCGCGTTGTTACTGTGCGTTGCCTCGGCAGAGGCAGTATGAAAGCCTGTTCCGCGTGGTCGTCCGGTTTATCTTTGGCGCAGCAAGAATCCCATCAGGGTAAATACAGGATGAAATATTAGCCGTCGGGAAATCCAGGGCCCGGGGACGATCCGGGTCAATATTTATTTTCCTTGACACGATTCTTATTTCTCGCCTACTCTTTTTTCTTGCAAGAGACCTTGTTCCTTAATTAATTTATTAAAGAAATCGAGTGTTCGTTGGTTAGTAAATTTGTGTCTGCACAGGTCGGATATACCGGTGGGACAAAATTGGTGGTTAATGAATCCGAAAACCAATCGGCATATCCCCGACATTTTGGGTGCCTAGTAAAATAATCAAAAAGAAAGGAAGGAAGTCCTCATGAAAAAAAATCGGTTGCGCGCCCTGCTGGACGAAGGCAAACCAACGTTAGGAACGCACGTAATAATCCCCTGGCCAGGGGTAGTAGAGGTCATTGGACAGTCCGGGGCTTTTGATTACATCGAATACGTGGGAGAGTATTCGCCTTTTAGCCTCGAACTCTTGGATAATTTTGGCCGCGCTATTGAACTATTCCCCGAGATGTCTTCAATGATGAAGGTGGAGGAGCAAACTAAAGGATTTATTGCGACCAGGGCCATAGACGCTGGTATTCAGAATGTACTGTTTACAGATTGTCGTACGGCTGAGGAGGTTGAGGAATGTGTACGCCTTGTCAGGCCGGAAACGCCTGAGGCGGGCGGCACACATGGTGCTGGCATGCGGCGTAATGTTGGTTATGTTTCCTACGCTGGCTCTGATGAGTGGGTCAAGGCCATGAATGAGGTGGTCATTGCCATCATGATTGAAAAAAAAAGCGCTATGGAGAATCTGGAAGAAATTCTTTCCGTAAAAGGCGTGGACATGGTTCAGTTCGGTCCGGCGGATTATTCAATCAGTATCGGGAAGCCCGGACAAGGAGGCAGTCCTGAGGTACAGAAAGCACAGCGAAAAATGATAGAAATGGCTTTGGAAAAAGGCGTCGCCCCCCGGGTGGAAGTAAGCAGCTTTGAGCAGACAAAACCGTTTATTGAGATGGGAGTTCGCCACTTTTGCATCGGCTGGGACCTGGGGGTTCTTTACGGTTGGTGCCATCAGCAGGCGAAAGGGATGCGGGAACTGCTTAACAAGACATAATTCTTGATCTCGTGGATCAGAAATGTAATGATGTTTTATCTTGATCAATCAAAAAAGCAGGTTCGTTAAAAAGGCGGGAGAAAATTTGGTGATGATTTTTGCCTTTACTTTACCAACCAAACCTATAAGGAGGAATTAGTATGGAGATTAGTGGTAAAACTGCTTTAGTGACCGGAGGCGCGAGCGGCTTAGGCGCAGCTACAGTAAAGCTGCTTCACAGCTTAGGGGCAAATATTGTGGTCATGGATTTGAACGAAGAAAAAGGACCGGCGGTGTGCTCTGAACTGGGAACTCGCGCCATCTTTGCCAAGACAAATGTTACGGTGACCGAGGAAGTTCAAGCAGCTATGAAAACTGCATTAGATGAGTTCGGCTCTATAGATATCCTGGTCAATTGTGCCGGGGCCGGATTGCCCATGAAAACGGTTGGGAAAAATGGTCCGCATGACCTTAATGCTTTTATCACCATTGTAAATATTAATCTTATCGGGACCTTTGATTCCATACGCTGGGCAGCTTATTATATGCAGAACAATGAGCCGAATGAGAATGGTGAGCGGGGTGTAATCATCAATACGGCCTCAATCGCCGCGTGGGATGGTCAGATCGGGCAGGTTGCTTATTCCGCTTCCAAGGGGGGTATTGTCAGCATGACCCTGACGATTGCCCGCGACTTGGCACGTTCCGGAATCAGGATTTGTACCATAGCTCCCGGTCTTTTCGATACTCCCATGTTTGCCCTTTTACCTCAAAAAAACCGGGATTCTCTTGCTGCGCAAATTCCTTTTCCCAACCGTTTCGGAAAGCCTGCTGAATACGCCATGTTAGCCAGACAGATTATTGAAAATCCCATGATGAACGGAGAGTCAATACGCCTGGATGGCGCTCTGCGAATGGCTCCGAGGTAAAAGCATTTTTTAGATAACTCTGCGAATTGACCTCAGGGACTTAAAAGTGAAGCCTGAAGGCTTCACTTTTAAGTCCCGACGAACCGTCTTCACCAGCCACGTCTCATAACTCCTGCCGCCTGAATTGAAATTTATACTTTGTGTTTGATGAATCGAAGCTTGAACCTTTAGTTGCATTATGATAATAATTTAAGCAACTCAAATGTAGTTTAGGGATAACTCAATGAATGGTCTTTTGCTGCGATGGCTTATCAGTGCTCTTTCCTTGCTCTTGATCAGTCATCTTGTGCCGGGAATCGTGGTGGATGGTTTTTTCTATGCTCTGGTTGCCGCCGCCTTTTTAGGTGTGCTTAACGCACTAGTCCGGCCCGTGTTAATAGTATTGACCCTGCCGCTGACCATTCTCACTCTTGGATTATTTATTCTGGTACTGAACGGTTTTATGCTCATGATTGTCTCCGCAATAATCAAAGGCTTTCACATAAATGGTTTTTGGCCCGCCTTTTGGGGCGCCATTCTTTTGAGCCTGATAAGTTGGCTCAGTAGTGCTTTCATTAATTCAAAAGGGCACATGGGATATGTAGAGATGCGAAAACATTCTGATGGACGATGGAAGTAATTTGCAGAGGGAAACGGGGGTTCTTAAAAGATGGCTCAAATAGACGCATTTTTTAAGCTTATGAATGATCAGGGTGCTTCCGACCTGCATTTAGTCACTGGTAGTAAGCCAATTTTGCGTATCCATGGAGATCTCGAAAGAGTAAATTATAAGATTTTAGAAAACGATGATCTTAAAAAAATGCTTTATGAGATCACACCCGAAGAGAAGATTAAAATCTTCGAGGAAACCGGTGATGTGGATTTTGCTTATGAGATTCCCGGGTTGAGTCGTTATCGGGCTAATTATTTTAATCAAAAATGGGGTATTGGGGCTGTTTTCCGTGAGATTCCCAGTGAAATTCTCACTGTTGAACAGCTTGGTCTCCCACCGGTTGTTAAAAAACTTGCCGTACTTCCCAAAGGTTTGGTTTTGGTCACCGGTCCGACTGGCAGTGGAAAATCGACTACATTGGCCGCTATTATTGATGAATGTAACACCGTTCGCAGAGATCACATTTTAACAATCGAGGATCCCTTGGAGTTTGTCCATCAAAGTAAAAATTGTCTTGTAAACCACCGAGAGGTCGGCATGCACACAAGATCTTTTGCCGCAGCCTTGAGAGGGGCGCTTCGCGAGGACCCGGATATCATTATGGTCGGTGAGATGCGTGACTTGGAAACAACGGCCCTGGCTATCGAAGCGGCCAACACCGGGCATCTGGTTTTTGGAACGCTTCATACCACCAGCGCGGCCAAGACGGTGGATCGCATGATTGAACAATTTCCAGCGGATCAACAGGCCCAAATTCGATCCTCTCTGGCTGATGGTCTTCGAGCGGTTGTAGCCCAGACCCTATTCAAACGGATCGATAAAAAAGGCCGTTGCGCGGCCGTGGAAATCATGCTGGCTACCCCGGCGGTCCGAAACCTCATCCGTGAGAGTAAAACCTTTCAAATTCCGTCAGTGATTCAGACGGGGAAAAAATATGGCATGCAGTCACTTGACGACGCCATCTTAGAGCATTTACATGCCAACCGCATTGATCCGAATGATGCTTATAATAAATGTATCGACAAGGCTAAATTTAGAGAATACCTTACCAAACCGCCGGATGATTTTACCGACGTGTAGGAGGTTTCGCCATGCAACGCGCCCAGGTTGACTATATTTTAAGCAAAATGCTTGAATCTCACCGTGATGTTTCCGACCTCAACATAACGGTCGGGAAGAAATTTCAGGTCGAGTCCTCGGGGAGGCTGGTCGAAGTCGATATTAAACCTGAAATTAAAGCCCTTACGCCGTTTCAGGCGGAAATTTTTGCGCTGAACTTACTTGATAATGACCGCCGCCTGATTGCCGATCTTATACGGCACGGCTCCTGTGATTTTTCGTACCAACTGGCTGGCAAGGCGCGATTCAGGGGTAACACCTTTTCTCAGCGTAACTGCTATTCTACGGTTCTCAGAAAACTTGAGACCACTATCCCGACAATTGATCAGTTAAAATTACCGCAGGCATTCAAACAGATGGCCCGCGAAAAAAATGGAATTATTCTGGTTACCGGCGCAACCGGAAGCGGTAAATCTACCTCGCTGGCCGCACTGCTCAATGATATCAACGAACGTGAAGCAGTGCATGTCATTACTTTAGAGGACCCGGTTGAATACGTTCATCCTCATAAAAAAGCGACTTTTAACCAAAGGGAGCTGGGTCATGATTTTGACAGTTTTGCCAATGGATTACGCGCGGCTTTGCGCCAGGCTCCCAAGGTGATTCTAGTCGGTGAAATGAGGGATCGGGAAACAGTGGAGATTGGTTTGTCCGCTGCCGAGACCGGGCACCTTGTTCTTTCCACCCTGCACACTGTTGATACCGGACAGACTATAAACCGCATCCTGGGCATGTTCGAACAAGAGGAGGAAAATCAAATTCGAATCCGTCTGGCTGATACTATGCGCTGGATCGTGAGCCAGCGTCTGCTTCCCAAAGAAGGCGGAGGCCGGGTAGCGGTCTTTGAAATTATGGGGTCTAATCTACAGATAAAAGATATGATTCTAAATGGAGAGACTGAGGAGAAGACTTTTTACAACGCGATTAAGAGCTTGAATCCTTTCGGCATGATGACTTTTGATCAATCCATCCTTGAGCATTACCGGGAAGGGCTGATTTCAGAAGAAACCGCCTTGGCCTATGCTTCGAAGAAGGCAGTAGTTGGGCGGGGCATTGATACCCTGAAGGCTGAACGGGGAGAGAAAACAACCGATATCGAGGGATTAACAATAGATAGTACATACGGTAAAACTGAAGCGCAAGTTGCCCGTGAACGTGCAATGGCTCAACGCAGGAAGAAATAATTATAGATCCGGAGGCAATGATGAGAGTCGAGTGCCAAAATTGCAAGGCAAAGATAAATCTTCCAGACGATAAGCTGACCCCCGGGGAAGAATTGGCCTTTATCTGCCCTAAATGCAAAACTAGAAACGTGATGTCAATTCCGGATAAAGATACTGGGGCAAACTCGGCTTCATCCAAATCCGCTGCCCTGGATTCAGCACCGGAAACTGAGCCAGCGCAGCCTGATCTGGGACTAGAGGAAGACGAGGAAGTAACCATTGGCGAGTTTTATGAGGAAGGGTCGAAACTTGCTTTGATCTGTTTCGATGAAGGGCCACAAAGAGATAGTTTGGCTAAAATTATGAC
This sequence comes from uncultured Thermodesulfobacteriota bacterium, assembly GCA_964629485.1. Taxonomy (GTDB): domain Bacteria; phylum Desulfobacterota; class Desulfarculia; order Adiutricales; family JAFDHD01; genus JAFDHD01. The sequence goes on from CAZVRN010000167.1 coordinate 6,681, forward strand.
CGACTTGGGTTACGTGCCGGTTTTGCCTAAATCCACCAGGGATGTACTCAGGCGAATCAAAGTTACAATGTTTCACGCGATTTTGCTTCACGAAAACTTTAATGGGCATTCTGGGGGCCTTCATCCGATTCTTGTGACTCTCCAGCCAATGAACATGTCCACTAGGCGTCGTATTTTTTTTGCTTTTTTTGGGAACAATTTTCAAAGCTTGGACTATATGACTGCATTTCAACTTTCAGTCAATGCCGTTATCGCTTTGAGCGACGAGTCGCGATTTGACAAGATTATCCATAAGGCACTGGCTGACTACGAAAGATTTTACGCGGTTTATCTTGAGGTTGCACGGGAAGCGGGAAGAGGCTGATGGACAGGGAAAGAAGGAAAATACGTTTATCGAGCTGCATTAAAACCATCGTTGAAGTTCACGCTCAACTGGACCCCAGACAAAGAGATTCGGTTTTGTATCGCAAATTCTTAAAGCTCCAGGCCGCATTAGAATCTGGGGACCTGGATGATATCTCAGAAACTGATGTTCTTGAGATCGAAAAAACAACTAACCGGCTTCTTCAGGAACTAGGCCTCTTTTATTCAGAAGCGATTCAAAGACTAGATAATTTGGGATATACGCATTGATACACTGTTTTAGCAGTTGTTTTACGAAACTATCGAAAAATTAACAAACTAACTAGAGGCTATCTCAAAATTAGTGCTTTGGTCTGGATCGCGGAAGGCAAAAATTTAACCCGCAGGAATGTAATAAATATTTCGA
>CAZVRN010000168.1:0-7368 GCA_964629485.1 uncultured Thermodesulfobacteriota bacterium
TACGACGGCAAGGCGGCCACGATGGTCCAGTCCTACGGGCCCGAGGCGCGCGGCGGGGCTTGTTCCTCGCAGGTCATCATAAGCGACGAGGAGATTCTCTCTCCCTATGTCGAAACTCCCCAGGTACTCATCTGCATGAATCAGGAAGGTTACGACAAAAACGCCGGTTCGCTGGTTTCAAACGGCCTTCTTGTCTGGGACACCGATCTGGTGGAGCCCCGGAATCTCAATGCCGACCGGATCACCTGCCATATCCCGGCCACCAGGTTTGCTGAAGAACTGGGCAACAAGATGATGGCCAATATTGTTATGCTTGGTTTTATGTCGGCTATCACCGATTTGGTCACCGTGGACTCTCTCAAGGAAGCGGTGCTCAGCTCAGTGCCTCCCCGCACAAAGGAAAACAACTCCCAGGCATTTGACCGTGGAAGGGAATATGGGGAGGCGATACTCAGGAGCAGGTCTAAACAGGACCAGGGCAAGGAGCAGGCGTAACGGTGGCTGACAAAAGAAAGACGCCCCAAAAAGCTGTATTGGTACTGGGATCGGGCTACGGCGCCCTCAAGGTGACAGAAGATTTGGCTCAATCCGCCATTCCGGTAATGTGGGTCACCAAATCTCGTCATTTTCTTGAGCTGGCGGGCGGGATAGAAGACTTCCGTGAATGGCCTGAAGACCTGAATTTTCAATTCAGGCCCCTCTACCTCAGGCTGACACGTCACCCCCTGGTCACCGCCCTTACTCACGCGCACGTTAAATCCATTAAAGAGACTAAAAACGGGTTCAAGGCGGTGATCGAACAGGCGCCTCAATATATAGACTATGATCTTTGCACCGGCTGTGATCGCTGCCGGGATGTTTGCCCCCTCACAGAGAGCGATCATCCGCCCATATCACGCACACCGAATTACTGCCCTTCACGCGCGCTCGACCTGGACAAGAGAAGACTCAGCCCCTGTCGTGAAAGCTGCCCCTTGGGAGTTAATGTACAAGCCTATATGGCGCTTACCGCCACCGGCAGATTTGAAGAGGCCCTGGCCGTAATCAGGGAGGACAACCCGCTGCCTGGGGTGTGCGGCCGCGTCTGTCACCATCCCTGCGAGGAGTCCTGCCGCAGAGGTGAGCTTGACCAGCCCCTGGCCATACGCGATATAAAGCGCTTTCTTTTTGATTATGAAGCAGTAAAGGGCGCGCCAGTGCTCGAACCGGCGGCTGGCAGAAAACAGCGGCCGGAGAAGGTAGCCGTTATCGGGTCCGGTCCTTCAGGTTTGACAGCGGCCTATTTCCTCCGGCGGGAAGGGTTTCAGGTTACTGTTTTTGAATCCCTCCCAGAGGCTGGAGGCATGTTGCGGGCCGGAATAAACGCTTTTCGTCTGCCTCGAGATGTTTTGGACGCGGAGATTGAGGCCATTGCCAGACTGGGAGTGAAGATAAAAACCAGGACCACGATCCGCTCTGTTGCCAGCCTGCTTGATCAAGGTTTCAAGGCAGTGCTCCTGGCGACCGGAACGCATTCTGATCTCAAGCTCAATATACCCGGCGAGGACTTACCGGGCATAAAGCCCTGCGTTAAATTCCTGACGGATGTCAATATTAAGGGCGCCGGGAAAGTGGGCCCTCGCACGGTGGTCATCGGCGGCGGTAATTCCAGCATGGATGCGGCCAGAACTGCTTTACGTCTTGGATCGGAACAGGTTACGGTCCTGGCTATTGAGAAAATGGATGAAATGCCCGCAAGTCCCATGGAAATACAAGAGGCAGGCGAAGAAGGCGTCCGGTTTCGTCTCGGCGCCGCCCCGGTTGCGTTTACCGGACAAGACCGGATAAGGCACGTTGTCTGCCGGCCGGCACATTGGGAATTTTCCCAATCCGCGCCGCCCCGGATCGTCTATGACTCCGAAAAAACATTCGTCCTTGAGGCGGACACGGTCATCGTCGCCATCGGGCAGAGGCCGCATCTCGATCAGACCGGAATTGATAAGGAAGTAAAAACAGGGCCGGGCGGCAGGCTGTTGGTGGACAACAAGTTTCATACATCCAGACAAGGTGTTTTTGCGGCGGGCGACACGGTTACCGGACCTTCGACTGTGGTGGAGTCCATGGCCAACGGCCGTATGGCGGCCTTGGAAATAATCGAATATCTGACCGGCAAGCCGTCGCGGCTTAAAAAGCTTATCAACACATCGCGCGGTGTTGGAGATTACAGGGAAATCACCGAGGAAATCCCCAAACAGCCCCGGCAGGAGATGCCTCAGCGGCAGCCCATGGCCCGGCGCCGTGACTTCATGGAGGTGAACCTGGGATTCACTAAAGAACAGGCCATGGAGGAAGCGAAGAGATGTCTGCAGTGCAGCTTCTGCTGCGAGTGCAGGTTGTGTGAGTCAGCCTGTGCTGACATCGGCGCCATTGACCACTTCCGTGGCAACAAAATCTTCAGACTCGAAAGCCCGGCTGTAATCATTGCTGACCGGGAGGGCCTGCCGGAAGAAGCCGCCGCATTGAGCAAAAATATTTACCGGACGGATAATCTCAGCCAGGCCGGCGACCTTATGAACGTTCTGGTGGCAGGGGGCGCTATGGCCGGTCAGGTTATGGCTGAGGCGGTGCGGCTCAGGTCTTCCTCGATTCCAAATAAGGCCAGAATTTTTGAACAGCCCGAAGAGACACGTATTGGATTTTTCCTGTGTACATGTAATGGCACCATGGCCCCGGAGGGCGCCCTCGAACGAATACGCGATATCGCAGAAACAGTCCCCGGGATTCAGCACAGTGAACTGATCTTTTCGGCCTGCCATCCCCGGGGAGCCGATCGGATCGCCAAAGTTGTAAACAAAAACCGGCTATCCCGGGTCATTCTGGCTTCATGCGTCTGCTGCCCCCTGGAGTTTCAGTGCATATCATGCAACGACCAGAGAAATCGCGCCCGGATTCATCTTTTCGACCGGCTCGGGTTACAGCGCGATTGTTTCGAGATGATCAATCTTCGCGATCACTTGATCAACGGGGAGCAATCAGAGGACGAGATTGTTGAAAGGGCGCGGGATCTTCTCAGGGCCGCCTTTATTCGATCCAGCTTTATGGGACCTCTCCGGCAGGGCATCACTGAAATCGGGAAACGGATTTTGATCCTCGGAGGCTCGGACGTGGGGGTCAGTTGTGCCAAAAACCTGGCCCTTCAGGGGTTTAAGGTGCGGTTTGTGAACAGGTGCCGTCTTTCGGGTTCGAAGTTGCCCGAACATATTCGCAAAAGAGAGGCACCGCAAGGACTTGATCGCTCCATCACCTATGTAGAAGAAGCGGAAATTAAAGAAATCCGGGGGCATATTGGAAATTTTCAAACCGCCGTTACAGTGGGTGACTCAAAACGGAACTGGCGTACGGACATTGTCTGCCTGACCGATGAGAATATTTTACCGCTGGCCATTCATGAAGACATGATGGGGCTTAAAAAATTCTACCGCTATAATTTCGCTTTTTTTCATACGCCCCAGGTTGGATATTATCGCGTTTTACCCAGAACATTGAAAAGGGTAAGTGCTTATGAGGCCGGGGCCGCCCTGGCCGCTGAGGTGGCTACAGCCGCGGCCGAGGCTTTTTTAAAGGATCATCAGTTGAGTCCCCGCGTCGATCCCGAGCGCTGCCGGGGCTGCGGACGCTGCGCTGAAATCTGCCCGTTTGATGCGGTGACCCTGGTACCTAACGATCGAGGCACTTACACTGCTGAAGTGCTGCGTTACAACTGTGTAGGCTGCGGCGGGTGTGTCGGCCGCTGCCCGGTTACGGCCATGGACATACCTTATTTTTCAAACCGGCTTTTGGATGAAATCGTTGCGGGTGTCTTGGCTTAAGAGCGTTGATATGGAACAAGTAAATCTTTTGGGAATATGCTGCAACTGGAGCCCTTATGCGTGCTATAACGCCGCTGGCATGGCCCGTATGGAAATGCCGCCGAATTTTCGGTTGATTCGCGTCATGTGCATCGGCCGAATCAATCAGGCCCTGATATTGAAGGCATTTGAATTTGGCGCGGACGGCGTAATTCTCTTGGAATGTAAAGATGAAGACTGCCGCTATGGTCCCGGGCCGGAGGTGGGGCATACAAATGTAAAAAGGGTGAGAAGGCTTCTTGATCTTCTCGGTATCGGCCAGGATCGCCTGGTCGAGTGCAGTTTCGCCGCTCATGAAAGAGATGAACTGGTTCAGGCCTTGTGGAAGTTTGCCGGACAGATCGAGGCGCTGGGCATAAACCCCGCGAAACCCAGGCAGGAGCGTGTCGCCTCATGATTATTGACAATCCGAGGGTTAAAGAGGTTATCAGCGAAAGGTCGCTTTACATGTGCCTCGAGTGCGGCAAGTGTTCAGCCTCCTGCCCCAGGATGCTGACAGGTAAGGAATACTCCCCCAGGCTTCTGGCCCAGAAGCTGATTGCCGAGCCGGAAGACGAGGCGTTCATAGAGAACTCGGTCTGGGAATGTTTGACATGCGGTCTTTGTGAAGAACGCTGCCCTTCAGGCATTGAGTTCAGCCGGTTTATCCTGGAAATGCGGACTATCCTGGCCGGGACCAAGGGACTGCAGGGTTACAGGGCCCATGACGGGGCGCTGCATTCCTGGATGAGAATGATGACCTCTCCAGAGCTTAAGCAGAATCGACTGAGCTGGATTAAGCCCGACCTGAAAATAACCCAAACCGGTCCCCTGGCCTTTTTTACCGGGTGCGCACCTTATTTCGACGTATTTTTCGCCGGAATCGAAGTGGACACCTTGACCATTGTTCATGACAGCATTCGGCTGCTGAACTTCTTGGATATCGAACCAGTGGTCCTGGCCAATGAGAGGTGCTGCGGCCACGATCTTCTCTGGACCGGCGACAGGGAAAATTTTGAAACGCTCTGCTGGCTGAACTACGAGGAATTCAAATCCGCCGGCGTCGAGGAAGTTGTGGTTTCCTGCCCCGAGTGTTTTCAGGTTTTGAGCAAATTCATGCCGGAGGTGATTCCCGAGTTTGATCTCAAGGTGACCCTGCTCATCGATTTACTGGAACGGGAAATTCATAAAGGAGGGCTTTCCTTTAAATCCTTGAAGAATAAGGTTACATATCAGGACCCTTGCCGGCTGGGCCGCATGGGGGGGCATTATGAAAGCCCGCGAGCCCTGTTAAAGATGATCCCTGATTTGACGTTGAAAGAAATGGAGAACTCGGGGTATAGCGCCATCTGCTGCGGCAATAACGGCTTCATCAACTGTGATGCCTACTCCAAACGAATTCAAGTCGAGCGCCTTAAGGAAGCCAAAGCGACCAGGGCCGAGGTGCTGGTAACCGCTTGTCCCAAGTGCATGATCCATTTGACCTGCGCCATGCGCGATCCAATCCGGCGCGGTTCGCTTGCCATGGAGATTCGTGATCTGGCAAGCGTGCTGGCCGATCAAATTGAGTGGTCTGCCGGGGAGAAATCCATCAGGTCAGGGAAACGGTAGCTGAAAAAATAAGCGGGCTCAAGCGCCCGCGATAAGGAATTAGTATTATTTATAGGGAAGAGGAAGCTCAAGATGCAAACAAGAAAAGCCAATGATGAGATCCGGATCGGCGTATACGTCTGCCATTGCGGTTTAAATATTGCCGGCGTGGTTGACTGCCCGGCGGTGGCCGAATACGCGGAAGACCTGCCTGACGTGGTGGTATCCCGCCATAACGGCTACCTTTGTTCGGAACCGGGCCAAAACCTGATAAAGGCTGATATTAAAGAGTATGGTTTGAATCGTGTTGTGGTTGCTTCCTGTTCGCCAAGGCTTCATGAGCCGACTTTCAGGCAATGCATTCAGGAAGCCGGCCTGAACCCTTACCTTTTAGAAATGGCCAATCTGCGCGAACACTGTTCATGGGTCCACTCAAACGACCCGGCCGGGGCAACCCTTAAGGCCAGGGACCTGGTACGCTCCGCCGCGGCAAGAGTGCGGCATTTGAGCGTAAGGGTCGAAACAGAGTTGCCCATAGAACAGACAACCATGATCATCGGTGGCGGCGTGGCGGGCATCCAAGCTGCTCTTGACCTTGCTGATTCCGGTTTTAAGGTCGTCATGGTCGAAAAAGAACCCAGCATAGGAGGAATTATGGCCAGGTTGGACAAAACATTTCCAACCATGGACTGCTCCATCTGAATACTGGGTCCGAAGATGACTGATGCCGGTCGGCATCCAAACATTACCTTACTGACACAGAGTGAAATTAAATCCGCCTCGGGCCATGTCGGCAACTTTGAGGTGCGGGTTCTCAAGAAGGCCCGGTACGTAATAGAGAATGAATGCACCGCCTGCGGTGATTGCGTGGACGTCTGCCCCGTGGTCGTCCCGGATGAATTCAACATGGGACTTAGCTCACGACGGGCGATCTACCAGCCTTTCCCTCAGGCCGTGCCTTCGTCATATGTGGTCGACATCGATAACTGCCTGGGCCACAATCCGATCATCTGCGGAAAATGCGTTGAGAAATGTGAAAAAGATTGTATTGATTTTAACATGAGCGATGAGGAGCTTACCTTCAAGGTCGGCACCATCATCGTGGCCACGGGAATGGATTTATATGATCCGACAGTGCTTGATGAGTACGGGTATACCCGCTACGAAAACGTGCTTACTTCCATGGAGCTGGAAAGGCTGATCAACGCGGGCGGGCCCACCCAGGGCGAGGTTATCAGGCTGACCGACAGGGAGACGCCGAAGTCCGTGGCTTTTATTCAATGCGTGGGATCGCGTTCACAGCGGAGAGGCAAGCCGTATTGTTCCAATGTCTGTTGTATGAACACCATTAAAAGCACCCTCATGCTCAAAGAGCATTATCCCGATATGGAAATCAAGGTGTTTTACATTGATATCCGGGCCTTCGGCAAAGGGTTCGAGGACTTGTTTCGGCGCAGCAAGGGAATGGGCGTGCGCTACATAAGAGGCCTGCCCGGATCAATTAAACAGGATCCTAAAACCAGGGATCTTATTCTCACCGTGGAGAATACCTCAACCAATGAGCTTGAGACACATCGCGCTGAAATGGTAGTGCTGGCTGTGGGCGTTAATCCGCCCGAAGAGATGCAGCTAATTCAGGGGATGCTGGCCCTGCAAAAGAGCGCGGATGGTTTTTATCTGGAAGCTCATCCCAAGCTGCAGCCTGTGGATTCCGCCACACGTGGTATCTTTTTCGCCGGATGCGCGGAAGGGCCTAAAGACATCAAAGAGTCTGTCACTCAGGCTTCGGCCGCGGCTTCGAGGGCCATGCGGCTCATGACACCCGGCAAGCTTCGGGTTGAGGCTATCACTGCCGAGGTAAATTCGCAGGCATGCACATCCTGCGGTATTTGCGCCAAGGTCTGCCCTTATA
>CAZVRN010000169.1:0-7351 GCA_964629485.1 uncultured Thermodesulfobacteriota bacterium
TGGGCAGAAACTGCTGCCAGTATTACGTGGTCGAATACAACGGCGATATCTATCCCTGCGACTTTTTCGTCCGGGAAGATTTAAGGCTTGGCAATGTGTTTTCGCATTCCTGGGATGAACTCCATCGGGCTGATAAGTATTTAGAATTCGGAGCCAAAAAATCGGAATGGAACCCTGGTTGCCAGGACTGTCTCTATCTGGACTTCTGCTCCGGCGATTGCCTCAAACACCGGCTTTACCATTCTCCTGATCCAAAGACCCTGAGCTGGCTCTGCAGCGGCTGGAAGAAATTTTACGCGCACGCACTTCCTCCTCTGAAACAAATAGCCGAGAAGATCAGGATGGAAAAAAGGCTGGCTCCCCTGCCTGTGCCCCAGCCTTTGCCCCCTTCCGCCTTTAAAAACGTGGGGCGAAACGATCCCTGTCCTTGCGGGAGCGGGAAGAAATACAAAAAGTGCTGCATGAACAGGCAAACTTCCTTAACCTGATTTCAACTGCGTCTGCCGGCTATACTTTAGTTCTGCATTTTGAGAACTTAATTTTTTTGGCCGTGAATTCGGCTAAAGAACGAATTTTTACCGCGGGCTTTAGATAGTTCATCCTCTTTTCAGGACTGATTCAAGCCACGGTCTGGTCAATTCCAGATTTTTCTTGGCCGTGTTCGTTTGCGCCAGGCCCCCTTGTTGAGGATGAGGCAGGTCCTGAGGCTGAAGGCCCATCATGGTGCAGTAACTGTTGTAGCTCACTTCAAGCTCGGCCGTGTACCCCATGGTGTCCATCATGTGATTGATGGAAAATTTGATCATCCGCAAACGAAAAGACTGGCTCAGGTAGTTTTCAGCCACACGGTCGGCATAAGCCAGGGTCTCCTCTTCGAGTTTTTCATCCGGGTAAACACGGTTTAGAAAGCCGTGATCATAAGCCTCCCAGGCGGTCATGTATCGATGTTCAAACAGGACTTCCTTGGCCTTTCGCGGCCCTATTTCCCACGGTACGCTGAAATATTGAAAATGGGAAGGCAGAAACAAAGCGCTTTCAGCCGCGAATATAATGTCCATGGACGAAGCGATCATCCAGGCGCCGAAAATACAGTAACCCCGCACCATGGCTATGGTGGGTTTGGGCAAATTGCGCCAGCGGAGGGTATTTTCAAGAGTGATTTGGCGCATATCCGCGTAACGGCCCATCCGGTCTGTCCGGGCATGCCCGTGGGCTTCGCGGTAGGCTCGATCTTCAGGTGTGCTGATGTCATGTCCGCTTGAAAAATGTTCACCGGCGCCGGAAAGAACAATGGCCCCTGTTTCATCATCGGCCACAGCCCGTTTAAAGGCATCGTCCATCTCTTCCCGCATCTGCCAGCTTTGGGCGTTCAGGTATTGAGGCCGGTTGAGTATTACCCGGGCGACCTTTCCGGGATGATAAATGATATGCTGATATTCCATGGTCAGTCTCCTTTTTTGAATGGTTTCAGAATGGATATCCTTCTCCTTAACCGTCCGCTCTTACGACAAGACGGGTAAAGAATGTTTCCCGTATAAGACATCCTAAAAACTTCGTCCTTTAGCCGACTTCATTCTCAAGTTACGCGATTTCAACAAAATTACTTCCCCCTAAAGGGTCTTGTACATGTTTTTAATGTCACCTGAAAGGCGAGAAATCAGGCGGCCTCTTTTCGTTAAACGCCTCCAGTCCCTCTTTGGCTTCTTTGGTCTCCACAAAGAGATGAAGACTGTCAAAAGACATGGTGCTGATACCGGCGATGGAATCGCTGTCCGCGTTGAATGAGTGCTTCAGCACCTTGAGGGCCGTGGGGCTCATGCTTAGCATCTCGTCGGCCCATTGCCTTACTTCGTCCCGGAGCTCAGAATATGGCACCACTTTATTGACCAACCCCCAGCGTTCCATGGTCGAGGCATCATATAAACGGCAAAGATACCAGACCTCCCGGGCGCGTTTGTCACCAATGATGCGGGCCAGGTATGCGCTGCCGAAACCAGCGTCGAAAGACCCCACTCTGGGTCCGGCCTGCCCGAAGCGCGCGTGGTCCGCCGCGATAGTGATGTCGCAGAGTACGTGAAGCACGTGCCCGCCTCCAACAGCCACCCCGTTTACCGCAGCGATCACCGGCTTGGGCACTTCCCGGATCAGCCGGTGCAGTGACTCGACCTCAAAAAGACCGCTCTCGGTCGGACCGTAATCTCCTGTTTCCTGACGCTGTTTCTGGTCACCTCCCGCGCAGAAAGCCTTCTCGCCTTCGCCTGTAAAAGCAATGACCCCCACGCTTCTGTCGGCCCACGCCGCCTTGAAACAGAAGATCAGCTCATCAATGGTCCGTCCGCGGAAGGCGTTGTATCGTTCAGGCCGGTTGATGATAATCCAGGCCAGGCCGCGATCAACCTCGTACTTCACGTCTGTCAGCTCTTCCAGTTTCATTGAACCTCCTCCTCCCCAGCACTCTGGAGAATGTTTTCCTCAAAAAAAATCGAAACACATTTTAACCGGCATTATACCTAGCCCACCGGTCTTGGTTTTCGCCCAGGGACATGTTCGGCAAGAAAAAAACTATAATTTTGTATTTATATATTATTGTAAGACTGGAAGGAACTTATTTGTCAAGACCATATCTAATTGAAATGTTTTGGCTGATTTAATTTTTTTATGATGATGAAAAAGCGCTTGATGCGTTATAATTGATTTTTGAACGAGGAAAAATTCATTGGTTCGGAGGATGCAGGCCGGTTCGGCTAAATAAAATCGGGTTATAGACCATCATTGGCGCCGGAGCGGCGAGGCATACGCATCTAATAGTGGAAGGAGTGACGTGATGACATGGGAAAAGGAAGTTAAGGAACTTGAGTATCGGAAACAACTCGCAGAACAGATGGGTGGTCCGGAAGGTGTCGCGCGGCAGCGCAAGAGAGGCAAACTGACTGTCCGCGAGCGAATAGCCCTGCTGGCTGACCCTGGTTCGTTTCGCGAGTGGAACGCCCTTGCCGGGAGGGGGATTTACGAGGGCGATAAATTGACGGGATTTATTCCCAAACCGTCTGTTCAGGGTATTTGTAAACTTAACGGCCGCAAGGTGATCGTGACGGGCGGTGATTTCACAGTACGGGGCGGGGCCGGAGAACTCATGCACGGAGGGCTGGGCAGTGAGCCGCAGCCGCATGAGCGAGCCCTGGAGTGGCGGTTGCCTTATATTCGTCTTCTCGACGCAGTTGGCGGGAGCGTAAGAAGCTTTGAGAATATCGGCCGCACCTACCTTCCTGACGGAAACATATGGTCGCATGTGGAGGTTAAGCTCTTGAATATGGTGCCCGTGGTTTCAGCGGTCTTGGGCTCAGTGGCCGGACTTCCGGCCGTGCAGGCCTGCATCGCGCACTTTAATGTCATGGTCAAAGGCATAAGCCAGCTCTTTCCCGGTGGCCCGCCGGTCGTTAAGGCGGCCCTGGGGTATGACATTACCAAGGAGGAACTGGGAGGCGAAAAAATTCATGTATATAAAAGTGGTGTCGTGGATAACCTTGCCCAGAGTGAGGAGGAAGCTTTTGGAATGATTCGGCGATTTTTGAGCTATCTTCCGGACAATGTATGGGAGATGCCGCCGTACCTTGAACCTTCTGACGACCCGAGCCGCCGGGATGAAGAGCTGCTTTCGGTGATACCCCGCTCAACCCGTAAACCCTATGATCCCCGCGCCATTTTAAACCATGTCCTGGATAAAAATTCGTTTTTTGAGATCGCCCCGTTTTACGGGCGCGCCCGCCTGACTGGCCTGGCCCGTGTTCATGGATATCCGGTCGGTGTTATGATCAACAATCCATATCATCAGGGCGGCGCCACGGATGTGTCCGCCGGGGATAAGGTCATTCGGCTTATTCAGCTTTGCGACACCTTCCATCTGCCTTTGGTTTCTTTTGCCGATGAGCCCGGATTCATGGTCGGCCTCGAATCGGAGAAACGAGGTATAGAGCGCGCCGGCGCCAGGCTGGTTTGGGCTGTCTGCTCAAGCAGAACACCCTGGATTACCTTTGTCTTGCGTCAGGTCTACGGCGTCGCCGGGCAATGCCAGCACCGGCCCACCGGAATGTACCGCCGTTACGCCTGGCCGTCCGCAAATTGGGGGTCCATGCATATTGAGGGGGGAGCCATGGCGGCATACCGCCGTGAGATAGAACAAGCCTCGGATCCGCAGGCCAAGCTTGAAGAGGTCGAACACCGCCTGAAAATGATCGCCTCACCCTTCAGAACGGCTGAGGCGGCTGGCACGGATATTATTGACCCGCGCGAGACAAGACCGCTTTTGTGTGAATTCGTGGAAGAAGCTCAAGCAGTGATAAAAACGCAGCTCGGCCCCCCGGCCATACCATACCGGCCGTGAACAAGAATCCGACCCGAGACCTCTTAAAGACAAAGCTTTTAAGAGGTCTTTTTTGCTTACAGGATGTCTCATTTCATTAATGCCTTAGCTTCAAGATGAATCAAACCAAAATCAGTCCAAGGGTAAACGCACTGAAATCTAAAACCTTCTGTCCGTGTCGAAAGGCACCACGTCGCAGGTCTCCATGTACCAGTTGGCCATCAGCTCTTTGAGCCGGAAGAGAGTTTCCGAGTAAGCCGGATCGTCAATTACATTGTGAATTTCCCGGGGATCTTTTTTAAGATCGTACAATTCATCTTTCTCATATAAACGCCGCACGTACTTGTAGCTCCTGGTGCGGCACATGGCGGCCTTGCCCAGGTAGGGCTTCTCATCGCTAATTTGTAGGGACATTCTTGGCCAGTAGGGAGTGTCTTCCGGTTTGGATATATTTTTCAGGGATTCCCATTCCATAGCCTGTGTTTCGCCATAAAGACGGCCGCCTTCGCAAAAGGCCGCCTCCCGGTGTTCATCCGTTTCCCCGCCGAGTACCTTGATCAGGCTCTTGCCAAAGTGCGTGTAGCCGGGATCAATTCCGGTGATTTCATATACTGTGGCTGAAAAATCCACCAGTTCCACTATGGCCTCGCTGACTCGGGGTTTCAAGGCGGTGCCACGAGGCGGTTTGATGATAAAAGGCACCCGCGTCAGGCAGTCTTCAAATGTGTTCTGCGTCTTTTCCACCAATCCGTAATCTCCCGTGAAATCACCATGGTCGGCAAAAAAGAACAGGGCGGTATCATCATACATCCCGGTTTCCTTGAGTGCGTCTATGATAATTTGAAGCTGGTGGTCTACCCGCGCGCACATGCCATAGTATGTCGCTCTTAACTCGGTCCAGCGCTCTTCAGACCAGCCCTGCATGTTTTGCCTTTCCCAAAGGCCCTTGAGTATGACAGGTTTGTCCTTCCAGCCTTCAGGAGCCGGCGTACGCGGCGGGAGCTTGGCGCGGTCAATCATGCTGAACCAGGGTTCTTCCACGCCGTAAGGCGGGTGCGGATAACTGAGGGCGATATTCATAAAGAGCGGTTTTTGACCGTCGTACTGCCTGATAAAGTCACGGGCCCCGAGCACCCACCCCCAGTCTATGTCTGCATAGATGCCATCCTCAAACGTATCCAGCTTCCCTGCGTAAAAACTGTAGTAGGTATCGCTTCCCGGTTCGCCGCGCCATTCAGATTCAGTAGGGCCGTGAAGGCCGCGCCGCGGGATATGGCCCCAGCGCCTGAAGTCTTCTTTCCTCGGGATGTAACGCACGTCGCAGTCCTGGTTATAGCCCAACTGGCCGGGGACTAGGTCGTTTCGGCTTGTCCACCAGACGAAGTAGCCGTTGTTTTTAAGTATTCTCTGAAGATTCGGCTCGCCCCGTTCGGCGTGGAGCATGTGATACATGGTGCGATGCCCGCGGACATGGGGATACCAGCCGGTCATGAAACTGCAGCGGGAGGGGGTGCAGACCGGGTTCTGGCAGAAGGCGTTGGCAAAAGAAACGGCCTCACATTCGGTCAGCCGGTCCAGGGTAGGGGTGACTGCGGCCTGGTTGCCCAGGTGGTGCAGTACGTCCCCGCGCCACTGGTCAGGGTTGAAGACAACGATATGCGGGCGTTTCTTCATGATTTCTCTTTCCCTCCCGTGGTACAGGCTTGTGATTTCAGGGCCTACCAGTTGACCTTGCCAAGGAAATTCATCAGGGCCTCGTTGAAGATTTCCGGGGCCTCCTCATGAGGGTTATGCCCCGCGCCAGGCACGGTTATCAGTTCGGCCCCGCTGATAGATTCTTTCATCAGCTTCGATGGTTCTGCAAACGGCGTGTCCTCCTCTCCCCAGAAGATAAGGGTCGGGACCTTTATCTCGTTCAGGCGATCAGTCACGGGCGGCCATTTCCGGAATGTTCTGGCCACATAGATGTACCCGTCCACTGATGTCGAAAGCACCTTTTGCTTGGATATCTCCCGTAGCTCGGGGTGTTTTTGGAATCTCTCGACTCTCATGGGGTTGTTTGCAGCGTCATACTCAAACGCCGCATCCAGACCTTCGTTTCTGGCCAGTTCATCCAGCTTGGCCCTGAGTTCCTGGTATCCCGGCGGCATGTCAAAGATCCCGCTGGAGGTATCCACCAGCACCAGGGCGCGGACCATGTCCGGGTGATCCATGATAAACTGGAGTGACATGAATCCTCCCATGGAATGGCCGACCAAGCAGCAGCGGCGGATATTGAGCGCGCTGAGTAGCGCGTATACGTCTTCGCTGAAAATTTTGATAGAGTAATCATCTTCCGCCGAAGGCGCTTCTGATTTACCGTGTCCCCGGTGATCGATGGCAATGGCTCGAAATTTTTCCGCGACAAGAGGCATCTGGTTTCGCCAGTCCCTGGTACTGCCGGTGTAACCGTGCAGGAAGACAACGGCTTCACCTTCGCCCATCTGCTCATAGTTCAGGTTGACATTATTTACTTTCAAAATCGTCATAATCTTCAACCTCCTTGAAACAGTCCGGCTCTCGCCGCCTGCTTGTTAGTGCGGTTTTTATAATAACCGGCTTCGCTTTTTAGAGGGAGTCTGGCCGGTAAGCCGTTTTTATCATAAAATATGCTGCTGGTCTCTGCGCGCATAATACTTTTGAAGATGAACCAGGGCCCTGGCGGCCTGGCAAGTGAGGCATAAGCCGGAATCCTGACCATGGTTTCAGCTTAAAATTACTTAAAAAATCTGGTCCAGCTTTGTTTTAACTTCCATGGCTTCTGTTACGATCTGCTGGATTAGTTCCGCTACGGTCGGAATGTCGTGGACGCGGCCTACGGCCTGGCCGACCGAAAAGAGACCCTTTTCCAGGTCCCCCTGAAGCCAGCCGGTTCGCCCGGCTTCGCCGCTGATATATGGGGCCAGTTCCTCAAGTGAAGCGCCCTGATTCTCTAATTCAAGAATCTTTTCG
>CAZVRN010000170.1:0-7327 GCA_964629485.1 uncultured Thermodesulfobacteriota bacterium
CCATCCAGATGGTATTTGCCTTCTTCGGGAAAAAATTCAATCGTGCCCTTAAAGCCGCCCTCCCCTTTCATGGCTCGCACCATAGCCGGAAACGAAAAATCCGTATCAAAAAGGTTGGCCTCACGGCCTAACTTTGCGGCTGAATGGGCATCAGAATTGGAAACCAGAATAAAACGATCCAACGCTGAAAGTCGAGAATTCATGGCGGGGTCCGAAGATAATCCGGTCTCAAGGGCATAAATATTCGCGGTTAAATCTTCGAAACATTCCTCTACCGAATCAAAGCCGCTTTTGGAACCCAATAAAGAAAACCAAGGCGTCCAGATGTGAGCCGGAATAAAAAAAATATCCGGGGAAATATCAAGGCAAAGTTCAAGCAGGTCTTTGGCGTCAAGCCCCAAAATCGGTCTGCCGTCGGAGGCAATATTTCCAATCCGGCCCAGACGCTGATTGAAGCGCGCCGCGGTTTCCAGGTCGGGCAGAAGTATAAGATTGTGAATCTTGCGAACCTGACCGTTTTTCTTGTAAATATTGGAAATTTCGACACTAAGCACGAACCGAACTTTACCGCCGCCTGGGTATGCTATCTCTTCTCTCAACCGGTAAAAGCCCTGCTCAGCCTCAACTAATTGTTCCTGAATTTCGGCAAACCATTCAGGATGGGTCACGTCGCCGGTACCGACAAGGGCCAGCCCTTTCCGCGCCGCCCAGAAATCCAGCTCCTTAAGATTCAGGTTTCGCGAAGTAGCCCGGGAAAAACGTGAATGAATATGCAAATCAGCGATATACTTCAAACCATGACCCCTTGGCGACAATATTTCACCAAGCAACTATATGCCACTCCCCCAAAAAAAGGAAGTAATTTTCATTTCTTGCTCGCAACTCTTCCTGGCAAAACAAACTAAAAAAACCGTTGCAAAATAAATAATTTTGTTGAAATCGCGGCAGGCGACAACGAGCTCGGCTAAAAAACGTAGTTCTTAAGAGGGCTTAAATATCAAATGCCTGTTGGGAAAGTTAAATTAATATTTAGAATCAAGGCCGCTCCCCTTCAGATCGGAATTTAAAGCCTTTCTTTTTTGGTGCCATTCAGTAAAAAGGCGCTCAAAATAACCCTCAGTCGCAACCATTTCCTTGGTAACTGTAAACGGACCGGTAACATTCATGTAATTGAGAGCCTTGGCAGAGCTGAGCATTCGATGAATGGCTTCTGAAACCTGAATGCCTTGGTTCTGCGCCGACTCTTCGATGTATTGCTGAGCCTCATCGTCCAGAATAAGTTCTACACCATACTCCCGGCGAAAGCTTTCCACGAAGTCGACGAAAGGCGATTTTTTCAACATTTTTAGTAAAGCGTCCCGCGGACGTTCGCACAGCTTTCTGTCAACTACCAGCTTGGTGAAATTAGAGCCGGGCAGTTCCGCCTGGAAGTCAGTCAGAATATTTTCCCAAACACTGACAAGGGCCCGGGCGCCTGTACGCTGATTTTCAGATATTTCGGCCACATAATCAATGGCATCAGGAGTAATTTCCAGATCAATGCCAAAAAGGCTGAACTCCATGCGGTATTGATCCAATATAGAATCTTCCGTATGGGTCATTATCCTGATCAAGTCATTCTTGGAAAGAAGATTAACAAAAGTTCGGATGGGAGAACGACCCACTAGCTCAGGGATGAGGCCGAAACGAATAAAATCCTCTGCTATGGCTTCGCTGTAGTAATTGCGATATTTTTCCCGGTCGTCTCTGCCGTTGTCCGCGGCTGAGAAACCCTTTATGACGAAACTGCCATCCTCCTTTACCGGGCTCCCGCGCTGTGAGAGACGTTTTTTAACGATTGATTCCAGATTATCCTGAGGGCGCTCAAAGGAACCGCCCAGGATAAAAAGAATCTTTTCGGTACTAATGGTATTTTCTGAAACCTTTGGTTCAATTCCCCGTTGCCGGTCCATAACTTCTTGAATCTGGCCTGCTGGAGAGAAAGGATTATCAATCGAGACCTGCTTGCGCTCAATAAGTTTGAGCACCGCCCTCTGGAATCCTTCCCGGGAGATATCATGCCCGGCCAGCAGATTGTCCTTGGCCTTCTTGTCAATCTCATCAATAAAGATTAGTCCGCCGTGCGTGTTGATGAAATTAGCCTGCTCCTTGCGGCTGGACCCCGGAGCAAGGTCAATCAGTTCACGGACCATGTCATCAGCGCTTTTACCCACATACCCTGCTTCAGTATAATCCGTTGCATCAACAATCAAAGTGGGGACCTCCAAAAGATCACCCAAAACCTCAATACAATAAGTTTTACCGCTCCCGGAAGGGCCTGCGGTGATGGTATTTTTTTTGCGGAACCGGTTAACTTTGTTCTGGTTTGGATTCTCGTGAAGGTATTTAAGCATGGCGAAGTGGTAAGCAGCGGCAATCGAAACGCGCTTTTTATACTCCTCTTGCCCGATAACATATTTATCCAAATGCTCTTTTATCTGTCGCGGCGTATAGATAGACACTTTAAACCGTTCAACCGGCGCCCTGCGTCTCCCAGCAGAATAAAATCGCTCCTCCAGGGCCCGGACGTATGCCTCGTTGGCCTGTTCCTGAGCATCAAGAAAAGCACGGGAGGCGGTAGCTTCATCTACGCCATACTGACTCATAATTTTTTCCACGGCCTCACGCGGAATACTTACTTTCACCAAGGCAAAAAAACCTCCAAAAAAAAGCAATTTTCTTAATCTAAGACAATACCATCAAGGCGATAATCTGTCAACGATTATAGCTGTAACGCATTAAAATAAATGAAATTTTAAAAAACTGACCGGATGAATCCACGCGAAAAATTTTTTTCGAATCGTAAAAAAATAAATAAATAAAAACCTTTTAAGAAGCAGTAATTTTGTTGAAATCACCGAAGGCGGAAAATTAAGCTGCATGAATATTAAAAATATTTCGGGGAGTTAAAATTGAGCCCGACATTGAGTTCGGCTAAAGGACGAAGTCATTAAGAGGCCTTAAAGAAAAAAATACACGTGGTACCAGAACAGCTTGAATATTATGCATTCCGATTTGCAAACCATCCCTTTATTGTGTTAATTTATTACTCGATGAAGTTAAGACATGTAACTTATTCAGAAGGATATAAGTATTTTGATCAATCTTAAAACTCCAGAAGAAATTGAACTTATCCGCGAAAGCGGCCGTATCGCCTCGCATACTCTGGATTATTTGGCTTCCAAGATCAAACCCGGTATCACCACTGAAGAGTTAGACCAGCTCGGGAGCGAGTTTATTCTTGATCACGGAGCCAAAGCGTCGCCGCTTGGTTATCGAGGTTATCCCAAGAGTCTGTGTGTCGCCATTAATGAAGAAGTGGTTCACGGAATTCCCGGAAAACGCCGGATTAAGGAAGGAGACATCGTAACCATAGATATTACGGTGAATAAAAACGGATTTCATGGAGATACAGCCCGTACTTTTATGGTAAATGAAGTTTCCCAAAGGGCCAAGAAACTGGTCCAGGCAACCCGGGAGTCCATGTACTTAGGTATCGAAGCCTGCAAGATCGGCGCTCATCTAGGCGACATCGGCGCAGTGATCCAAAACTATGTTGAGTCCCTCGGGTTTTCCGTGGTGCGAAACTTTGTGGGCCATGGTATTGGACGAAATTTTCACGAAGACCCTCAGGTCCCCTTCTATGGGAAAGCAGGAACCGGCTTGAGGCTGAAGGAAGGCTTAGTCCTGACTATTGAACCCATGATAAACGAAGGCACCTGGGAAGTTGAAATACTGGAAGACGGCTGGACTTCAGTAACCAAGGATGGTCTTTTGTCTGCTCAATTCGAACACACCGTGGCCATAACGAAAAATGGACCGGATATTCTGACTCTGAGCTGAGAAGTACATCCGTTTCAGGTCACTGTGAGGGAATTATCTGAAAACAGCCATTAAGTCGGTCAGCTTTTTTTCGCTTTTATTTTTGTAATTAAAGCGAAACAAGTCCCATTGGGCCTTATCTAATTTCAAATTTTGCAAAATTTCATCTACCTGTCCATCGGTTAAAACATTGCCGCTCGCCCCCAGATTGAATTCCCTGGCCAAAAAATCGGCCAAGACCACGGCCTTTACTGAAGCTGTTCGTTGCTGATCCAAAGGAAGGTGATGATCGTGAACAATCGTGATAATTTCCTGCGGGAAAGACCAGCGCTCTAAAAGAAACGCGCCGGTTTCAGCGTGATCCATGCCTAAATACCGTTTCTCCATCTCAAAAAGCTGAGTTTTTTCCCTTTCAACACTGCGAATTAAATCGAGGTACTGAACATCAAGAATGTCCAAAAGAAGAAGTTTTCCAATGTCATGCAGCAAACCGGTAGTGAAAAGCAATTCTCTGGGCCCCAAAGGCACCAACTGAACAAAATCCCGGGCAATGGAGCTCACTGCGATAGAATGCAGCCAGAAGTCCGACAGGGTAAAAAAACCACCGCTTTTAATACCTCTAAAATAATCAAAAACTTTCATGCTTAAGGCCAGGGAACGAACCATATCCAGACCTAAGAGGGGTATAGCATGATCAATGGCGGTCACCTGGCGAGCGAAACCGTAATAAGCTGAATTAGCCACCTTAAGAATTCTTGAAGAAATGGCTGGATCGTGAGATATAATTTGAACTAATTCCTTTATTGATGCATCATCATCACCGGTCAATTCCAGAAGTTTCAAGGCGACATCAGGTAAGGTCGGCAAGTTGCCGACCCTTTCTCGGATAATAATATTGAGATCGCGTTCGGTCAGTTCCAACTTAAACACTCAACTGATCAATGTACTTCATTTTATAAGGCCAGCCACGATAAATAAATAGGTTTGAGAGTTATAAATATATGAGTACAATACTAACAGGTCAATAAAATGCAAGATTTTTTTATTCCGCTTACTAAAACACGGTAAAATTTAACATCAGCCTAAATTGCCGCTGGAAGCAAAAAAAAGATGAAATCTTTATACAAAAGGAAAAAACCGTTACCAAGGCGGACCAAGAACAAAAAAACCGGCCAGTCTGTTCGCCCGGCGGCAAGCCCTGGTATAGCCTTCAGGCCCCGCCTCAACCCTTCTCTAAAACCGGTTCTCAAAGAAATCGGAACTCCAAAGGAAATCACTTTTGTTCCCGATTCTTTTCAGCTTGAGGCTCTGCGGAAATTACAAAAAAATGATGTCATTGTTTCGGTTCCTACAGGTGCCGGAAAAACATATATCGCGGTTGAGGCCATAGACGCTTTATTGAAAAAAGAAGGCAGGGCGTGGTATGCATCGCCCCTCAAAGCGCTGTCGAACAGTAAATTTTTTGAATTTAGCGCACGATTCGGCAGTGAACGGGTAGGCCTTCTGACCGGAGATCACAAAGTCAATCCAGACGCACCCCTGATCGTGGGCACAACTGAAATTCTCCGTAACCAGCTTTACGACGCCATGAATCATGGTGAGAACCTGCCAATCAGCCTCGTAGTCATGGACGAGGCTCACTACCTGGGGGATCCGGAACGGGGGGTTGTCTGGGAAGAAGTAATCATCTATCTTCCGCCCCGGGTAAAACTCCTTCTGCTTTCCGCCACGGTTGCCAACGCCGACGAACTCGCGGACTGGCTGAGCTTTGTTCGTGGGAGAAAAACCGCCACGGTGGTCAGACAAAAAAGGCCGGTACCTCTGCATCCTCTTTTCCTCTTTCCGGACGGTGAGCTGACTCCATTGGAAAAAGGCAAGCATCTGTTCCCGCAGGTAAAACATTTTATTGAAAAAAAATCGCTAAAAGGTCATTCAACCACCAGGAATCAAATACCTTTCGGACGAATCCTCAAGGCCCTGGATCAGGCTGACCTGCTGCCAGCCATCTTTTTCCTGAAATCACGCGCCGACTGCGACCAGGCTCTGGCTCGATGCTTCGGCGCGATCGACAACTTGAAATCAGAACAATTACGCAAGCTTAATTTAAAAGTTGATGAACTGCTTGAGAAATATCCTTTTTTAAGAAATCACCCTCACCTGAAATACCTGCGCCGGTTTGGAATAGCCGCTCACCACGCCGGCCACCTTCCCCACTGGAAATTGATCATTGAACAACTCATGCAGGAGGGGCTGTTATACGCTATATTTTCAACCTCTACCGTTGCAGCCGGGGTAAATTTCCCGGCCAGGACAGTGGTCATCTCGCAAAGCGACCGTTTTAACGGAAGGGAGTTCCTGGACCTCACGGCAACCGATCTTCTCCAGATGACAGGCCGGGCCGGGCGTCGGGGTATGGATCATGTTGGCTTTGCTTTAATCGTACCCGGCCCTTTTCAGGATGTTCAACTAATTCATATGCTGTTCCACTCGTCTCCTGAACCGATAAAAAGCCAGATTAAGATCAATTTTTCCATGGTGCTGAACCTCCTGCTGTCACATAGCCCGGAAGAAATCAAGCCGTTACTCAAGCTGTCTCTGGCTTCCTTTCAGCAGCGCCAGCCCGACCCTGACACACTCAAGGACATTAAGCGGATCACTAATCGCCTTGAGGCGCTTATGGCGGGCGGAGCCTGCACCGGCCCAGAACAAGGAGTATTTTACTCCAGGAGAATTCGAGAGTTAAAAAAAGAAGCACGTCGCCTGGGCAGAATCAAACCGCATTTAATAAAGAAAAACTTTTTATTAAACGCCCTTTCTCCAGGGCGCCTGTTCGAACGCCAAAATGGACAGATCTACTGCGTTATACACCCTCAAGACCGCCGAGGCAGAAACGGGGTACTGGCGGCCCGGGTCAGGACAGAACGGCTGTTGAAAAAGGGCCGGCTTCGCCTTAAGTGGATTCCTTTCGAAAAAATAGAAAACGTCCTCGACGCGCACCTGGAGATTGAACCGGAAACAAAACTAGATGAAATAGTCAGGAGAATCCGCAGTGCGGCGGGCAGGGGGTATCCTCCCCTGGAGACGGCTCGGCCGGGTGAGTTTAGCGATCAGGGAATTTTAGCAAGACATGAAAGAGATACCCTTGCCGTGGAGGCGGAGATGAACCGCCTTCCCTGTAATCACTGCCCCCTGGCTGGCAGATGTCTATACAACAAAAACAGTCAGGCCTTCAAGCTCCTAAGGCGTCTTGAGAAAATGCTGGACAAAACCGAGGAATCCGCACAAGTTCTGCTTACCTCCTTTATGCGGCACCTTAACTTTCTTAAAGAAGAGAAGTTTATCTCGGCGAACGATGAACTGACAGAGGATGGGAAATGGGCCGCTAAATTACGCCTGGATCAGCCCCTGATTATTGCCGCCGGTATCCGCGCCCACGCCTGGCCGGAAGATGACCCTGCCCTGCTGG
>CAZVRN010000171.1:0-7288 GCA_964629485.1 uncultured Thermodesulfobacteriota bacterium
CAACAAGTTCGGCCGCAGCGTCAAAACCGGTCTCATCCTCGCCTTCGGCCCGGGAAGCCTCCGCCTCCGTGGACTTAAAAGTGTCTTCCAGGTCTAGCTCAAAGTCGTCCCTTTCTTCAATAGGCCCTGGTTCAGCCCCAGTCTCTCCGGCAGGTTCGTCAAGGATATCCTGCTGCTCGAAGTCAATATCTTCTTCCAAAGGCGCCTTGGCACCGGGCAGGTTCGTGGCTTCTTCTATGACTTCTTCAAGTTCGAAGTCAATATCTTCTTCAATATCCTCAAAAGAAACTTCCGCCTCCCCCCGGGCTGTCTTGTCAAGAGACAGGCCCTTGTCCCCGGTTTCTTGCTTTTCGGCTCCTAGCCCTTCAATGGTCTCCTCGAGGATATCATCCAGTTCGAAATCAATATCTTCTTCAAACTCCCCGAAAGAGGTCTCGGCCTCCCCCTGGGCTGTCTTGTCAAGGGCTAGGTCTGCGCCTGCGGGCTTCTCTTGAGGTTCGGGTTCAGGCGGTTCCTTTACGGGCTCCTCTTCAGACTCTTCACCAAAAACAATGTCCTCCAAGGTCAAGCCGGTATCTTCATTTGTAAATTCCGCCGTCTCTTCCTCTTCCGCCGCGGACCCGGGGGAAAATTCCTCTCCCTCCTCTACGATATCGCTCAGCTCAAAATCAATATCATCGTCTTCTCCGGTATCCTGATTGAAATCCTGGTTCAGAATTTCATTTGGATCAAGATCCGCACCGTTACCCGAACGCGTGCTGTTTTCGCCGGTCACGGCATACCTCCAATGATGATAAAAATCATTTATTTGATTCCTTTAAATTAGTTAACACAGCCACTGCCTGATGTCAAGGAAGCTTAATTTCCCAAATGGTCAGCTTTTGAAAAAGATTGACATCTGTTTCAAGTTTTAGGAGCATGGATATATCCAGGGTAGCTGCCAGCGAAAATTAGGTGAACTGATCTGCTCGACCGGACGGGGAGTTCGGGAGGGATTGAGCGCTGGTTAGGGACAGGATTTATTATTTTTTAGTAAAAACTTGCACCGGAGGTAATTTATGAATCTTAGCCAACTGTATGAAACAGGCAAAGGCATTATCCGGGAACATGATTACAGCCTGCTGCTTGAAGGTGTGGAAACCGGCTTTGTTCTCAAGAACAACCGCCGCGTCATGGACCGCTATACTTTCAGGCAAAGGGCGATTGACGCCTCTGAAGCCAGCACGGGATGCAACATCCTCGGCATTGAACTGGCCACTCCGGTCATTATGTCAGCCATAACCATGCCCATCCCGGCCCTGGCCGAGGATGGACTGATGAAGGTGGCTCTGGGTTTGAAAGAAGCCGGCTCCCTGATGTGGACCGGTACCCCTGTCCCGGGAAACTTGGAAGAACTCGTGGCCACCGGCGTCCCTATCGCCTCAACCGTCAAGCCCTTCAGGGATCGAAAAAAAATTTTTGAAGAACTCGAGCGTATCCAAAAAGCCGACGTTTGCTGGGCCGGCATTGAAATTGATGTTGGGTATGGGACCAAAATCAAGGACCGGCCCATCGTGTCTGACTGCGCCCCTTTAAGCCTGGCCGAATTGAAAGACATCAGAAAATCCGTTTCCGGAACGCTCATATTCAAGGGGGTGCTCAGCCAGGCCGATGCTTTCAAGTCTGTGGAAGCAGGCGCAAACGGAATAGTGGTCTCCAATCACGGGGCCCATACGCTCGATTATCTGCCTCATCCTTTCCAGGTTATGGATGAGATCATGGAAGCCATTCAGGGCAAAACGGTGGTCATGATGGACGGCGGCTTTCGCCGCGGCAGCGACGTCTTGAAGGGACTGGCCTTCGGGGCTTCCCTGGTCGGACTGGGCCGGCCGATTCTCTATGCCTTGGCTGCTGACGGCCAGGCCGGGGTAAAAAGCCTTATAACGGAAATTACGGCGGAACTCAGCCGAATCATGAGCATGGTTGGTCTTAAAAACCCTGCCAGCGCCAGCCGGGACATACTGATAGAGGGTTGAGAATGACAGGTAAGCAAAGAGGGCGAACTGCTTTCCGGTTAAGTTTCACCCGGGCCCGGCCTTTTCTCTTCTTGTATCCTGGGGTATAGTAATTTCAAGACATGATTAAGCAGGTTTTAAGAATATGAGACATCCCGCGGCGCGAAAAAATATTGCAGCGGGCAAGCTGTTTATACTACTGCTGCTGTTGATTTTTATTTTGCCGGGGTGCGCGACCAACCCGGTAACGGGCAGGCCGGAACTAAACCTGATCTCAGAATCCAGGGAAATTCAGCTAGGCCGGGAAAACTACGGGCCCAGCCGTCAAATACAGGGTGGAGACTACAATCTTGACCCGGAGCTGACGAGGTACGTGAAAAATGTGGGCATGAAGCTGGCCGCAGTCAGCGACCGGCCGAACCTGCCTTACGATTTCGCGGTTATAAACAATTCGGTGCCCAATGCCTGGGCCCTGCCCGGGGGCAAGATCGCCGTAAACCGCGGTTTGCTGGTGGAACTTAAAAACGAGGCTGAACTGGCGGCGGTCTTAGGGCATGAGATTGTTCACGCAGCGGCCCGCCACGGGGCCAAGAGCATGGAACGGGGGATGCTTTTGGAGGGGGCCCTGTTGGCTACGGCTATGGCCGTGCGGAATTCCGATTATGCGAGTTTAGCCATCGGCGGCGCCCAAATCGGTGCGGTCCTGATCAGCCAGAAATACAGCCGCAATGCGGAACTTGAAGCGGATTATTACGGCATGCGGTACATGTCCAGGGCCGGTTATAACCCTCAGGCTGCGGTCAGATTACAAGAATTATTCCTTCGCTTATCCAAAGAGGGAAGGCAAAACTGGCTCAACGGGCTCTTTGCCAGCCATCCGCCTTCCCGGGAGCGGCTGGAGGCAAACCGCGAGACTGCGCTCAGCCTCCCGCCGGGCGGCAAACTTTACGCGAAACGGTACCAACTTAAAATTGCGCATTTAATAAAAACCAAGGAAGCTTACAAGGCTTACGATGAGGGGCGGAAGGCTCTTTCAAAAGGAAAGATCAAAAAAGCGCTGGCGCTCTCGCAAAAAGCCATTAAAATCGAAAAAAGGGAAGCCTTGTTTTATGGCCTGCGCGGTGATGCGCGTTTGAAACAGAGGAGGCTCAAGGACGCCCTGAAAGATTTTAATAAAGCTTTAAGCCTGAACGACCGGTTTTTCTATTTTTATCTGAAAAGGGGGCAAACCGAGGCCAAACTGGGGGACCGCCTGGCCGCGCGCCGCGACCTGGAAAAGAGCAAATCTCTGCTTCCCACGGCCTCCGCCTATAACTCCCTGGGCAACCTCTACCTGGCTGAAGGCCACAGACAAAAGGCCGTGCAGTATTTCAGGGCTGCGGCCGGATCGAAGTCTCAACCCGGGAGGCAGGCGCTCAGATCTCTTGTCCGGCTGGATTTGTCTGATAACCCCGGGGAGTACCTGAAGGTTCGCCTCGGGTTGAACGACCGGCGTTATGTAGTCGCCCGAATTTTTAATTCCACACCCTTACCCGTTCATAACGTAGAAATCAGGATTTTTTTCCGCGATTCCCTCGGTCAACTGCGCCGGGTTACCAGAAGCGTTCAAGGGATTATCGAGCCGGGCAGGACCGCGCTTGTCTGGCTAGGTTTAGGTCCAGTCAAAAACGCGAGTTCCCTGCAGAACATCAAGGTCAGCGTGGTTCGGGCCCGGACTGTTGAATAAAGTTTGAAAACTCATGAAACAAAGTGTTTCCATCTACAGTGAATGCGTGTCGGTCATAAAATCGACAAATAAAATCAACCAAAGCACAATATTATTTAGAGAATCAGGAGTAACAAATGTCTAGTTTTACGAACCGCATGATTCGTGCCGCCAAGTTAAATGTGAGTCTGTATGAGGAGGTTGAAGCCGACAGGAGCTTAATGCTCCAGGCCACAGGGGTTGTCATTCTTTCCAGCCTCGCCGCCGGGATAGGAAGCCTGGAGGCAGCCGGGGTCAAGGGAATCATTTTGGGAACAATCGGTGCGCTGGTAGGCTGGTATATCTGGGCTTACGTTACTTACTACATCGGCGCTAAACTTCTGCCTGAACCGCAGACCGAAGCGGATCCCGGCCAGTTGTTGAGAACCATTGGTTTTTCGAGCTCTCCCGGCCTGATTCGAATCATAGGCATTATTCCAGGCCTGACCAGCATCGTTTTTTTCATTGCTTCGATATGGATGCTGATCGCCATGGTTATTGCGGTCAGGCAGGCCCTGGACTATCGAAGCACAATGCGCGCCGTGGGAGTCTGCCTTATCGGCTGGGTTATTCAGGCGATAATTCTTGGTGTGCTGCTTGCCATTTTTGGCGCTTAAAAGTATTAAATACAAAAAGCCTTATCGTCGCTTTTTACTCATTCCGGGTAAGACTCCGAGCCCTGCGGATTAACAGGCGAGATTTCACTTAAGGCTTATATCCTCAGCGGCCAGGACTTTCAGGAAATCCGCGGCCTCATCGGGATTCATGCGGTTGACCACGTACAGGGCAAAGCCCTTCCCGCCGATTTCGCGGACGATTTTGCGCGCGCCTTCCGCAGTGACGTAAACCTGACAGCGCTTACCCGCGTCAATAATGCGTTTCAGGACTTCCGGCCATTCCTCGGGCGGCGGCTGCCCGGCGCCGGGGATCCACTGGATCCCGGCCAGATTTTTCATTTCCAGCAAGCGGTCAAGGTGAATAATCTGGCCTTTACCGTCAAGGTGATAGAACCCGTGCTCCATGATCCCGTAACAGGTTTCCAGGTCCGGGGCCACGAATTTCTCAAACATTTCCGGTGAAATCATGTAGCAAAAATCACTCTGGGTCATGTAGGTCCGCTTTGGAGACCAGACCGCGGCCCAGTTGCACGTACCCCTGCCGGCTTGTTTGATGATATCATACAGCTCATTGTAATATTGTATCCAGGCCGAGGTTATTTCCCTTGACAGCCGCAAAACCTCGTCCGGCGCGTCGTATAAATCATACAGCAACTGATTTGTGGTGCGAAAAGAAGCGAGAATATCAAGGTTACCGCCGATATCGGTATGCGCCACGGCGACCTTGTCTCCCCAGCGCTCAACAGCGCCCCGGTAAAGGGCCACGATCCGCCGCCACCAGATATTATCAGGGTCATAGGACAGGTGAAGCTCTTCTATGGGCACCTGTTTGGAGGCCTCAAACCAGATAGTGTGCTGTTCCGGCATGCTGTGGACGTCCGCTCCCAAAAACCCGGCCCCCATTCCCGGGCCGTGGTTATAAAAAAATTTAGGCCAGGCGTCACCATGGTAGTAAGCGTTTTCCATCTGTTCTTGAAAATAATCAAGAACTTCGTCAACGGGTTTTTCAAGCATCCATTCCCGCGTGAAAATTTTCTTGCCACCGGCAAAGAGGGGGTTAAATGTTTCAAGCATGACCATCGGGCGATTGATTTCACCGGCCCACCAGGCTGTCCAATCACGTTCAACCCTTTGCCAGTCTTCCTCGGTAAAGTTCAAATTAATGCTCACGGATTCATGGCCTCCTGAGAGGATGAAATGGGTTTTGAATGCATGAAACGGACCGGAGGATAATGTTCGCTTGAAATTTTCCCTTCACATGCAGCGTCAATGGTAGACGCCCAATGTATCGATAAGATTACGAATAATACGGAAATTCCGGACCTGAGCCCCGCGGGGCGTAACGTCTGCGCTGCCGAGCATGACTCCCCGGTACGGTTTGATTCGTTCGATAATCCCGGAAACCTCCTCCTTCACGAAATCCCTGTCCGGGCTGATAAACGTGGTCGGATCTATGCCGCCGATGACGACTTTATCCGGCAGGCTGGCCTTGGCCACATCCAGGGGAAAATCGCCGGTGGGCGGCGGAGGCACGTCAGTAATACCGTTAAAACGACCCTGAGCGATATCATCCTTCAGGTCATAAAGTTTGCCGCACATGTGAATGAGATAAATTTTCCCCGCGGCGGTCAGGATATCCGCGTATTCATTAAGACAGGGCAAACAGTATTTGCGAAATATTTTTGGAGAAAGCAGGGTGGTCGATGTGTTTTCATACTGGATGACCACCTGAGCCGGGCCGGCCGCAAGAGCCTCGGCGTACCGCTTAAGCGAGGCGTGCAGTTTGTTCATGATGTCTTCCACTTCCTCGCCATAATCGTGAAGCAAATAATACGTGTTTTCCAGCCCCCAGGCCATCTCAATCAGAAACATCAAGGGGGAATTTGAAATCGAGGTCGTGGCGATCCCGTCATCCCCAATGGCCTTATCCACTTTTAAGAAAGTGTCGCTTTTGGCCGCCACAGGTTCAGTGATCAGGTGGTCCACCGCGTAGTGAAATATTTTCAATTCCTCGTGATTATTCACCGCGTGCTTTATGGCGTGGGGGATAATACCGACTTTATCGGTGAACTGCCAGGTCCCTGTTATGCTGCCGACCGGCGTGCTCAGTGTTTCGCGGAGCTGACCGTCCCTGAATTCCGTTTTAGCCTCAACCGGCGGGCCGAAGCCGCCCAGGCTTCCCAGATGAGGCGTCATTCCTCTCAGGGGTTCGGTCACGGGAACATGGCGAATCATCAAATCGCAACCCAAGGCCCTGGAGGCGTGCATCATCCTGAAAGGATCAAACCCGCGGCCTGAAGAGTCGCCTTTTATCTCAGCGGGCATGTCCATGAGCGTAAACGGCCCGATCAGCGGTACAAAAGGGATGCGGTCAACAGGCTGCTTTTGAAGCGCCGCCAGAATGCGCTCCCGGGGCGTCATTTCACCTGATATTCCCGGCCGGCCTTCGGAATTCATCTTAATAAACCACTCTTTGTCTGAGACCTCTTAACAGCTTTGTCCTTTAGCTGAATTCATTTTCAGCCTTCCGCTTTTGAATTCAGCCTAAAGACTCTGGTCCGCCCGCGGTCTGATTTTAAAAAATAAACCTAATTGAGTTAGCAATTTTTTTCGGAAATACAGTTCAGGCCAAATCTTAAAATTTGGCTTTTTCGGCAACAAATGAATAGCGCCTCGCGGCCCAAATCCCTGATCAGTCTGTCAGGCCAATTAAATTTTTGGCTCTTTTTACAGCAGCAGCGGCGTCCGGCGCGTACCCGTCGGCGCCGATCTGCTCCGCATAAGCCTCGGTTACCGGAGCCCCGCCAACGAGCACTTTTACCTGGCCGCGGACGCCTGCATCCGCCAGGGCCTTGACCACTTCAGCGGCTGAAGGCATGGTAGTGGTTAATAAGGCCGACATCGCCACGATCGAGGGCTTGTACTCTTTGACG
>CAZVRN010000172.1:0-7273 GCA_964629485.1 uncultured Thermodesulfobacteriota bacterium
AGCATTTCAGGCTCACGTTTGAACTGGTGGAGGCCGGCGGGCTGATCCGCGCCAGTTTTGAGCTTCGCGAAGGCCGATTTGCGGATATCTCCATTACCGGTGATTTTTTCTGTTATCCAAACGGGGCTGTTAACCGGCTTGAGTCCATGCTTGCCGACCGGAAGCCTGAACAGGCCTGTCACATAATAACCGAGTTCTATGAAGCCGGGGGCGTTGAGTTCCCGGGGGTAAGCATTGATGATTGGCTGGCGATCTTTGGGCCGGTTTAAATTCGCGCGGAAGGCAAAAAAATTATCCTGCAGGAATATTAACAATATTTTGAGGGCTTAATTTTGAGCCTGACAATGATTTCAACTAAAAGATAAAGTTCTGAATAAGCCTCGATTTTGAGTTTGTACTGCAATTCCTCAGGTTTGAGGGGATGTTCCCATTTTTCACAGAAATCCTCCAACCGTGGTTTTCCTTTTAAACATTAATAAAACCAAATTGTTATATTGCACAAATAAATATCAACCCCGCTTGAAGAAAATTATTTAAGATTTTACTTGTTTTGGCCGATAGTTTAGACAAGATAAAGGAATATTTTATTTCATTCCGAAGGAGTATGCAAAATGATCATTCTATTTAGCTTTTTGCTCAACTTTTATTAAACTTTTTTAAAAAAGCGCCGATAAAATAATTAGAGAAGTATGAGTTGGTCTAATTTGAGATTGGAACCATTCAGCCAGAGGAGAACTCATGAAAACCAATGAGGTGATGCAAAAGGTTTTATTAAATATAGATCAGGTTTCCAAACTGACCGGAGTGAAAAAAACAACTCTGAGGTATTGGGAAAAAGAATTCAATGACTTTTTGCAGCCTCAGCGCACTGAAACGAATCGTCGTCAATACTCCATCGGTGATGTAAAAAAGGTGGAAACCCTGAAACAGCTTATCGAAGTGGAAAAATATAAATCTATTGGAGTCAAAATGAAACTTGGATTGTTAAAAAAATCTTCAGATTGATTTGTCCAGCTTTCCTTATCTACTCCACTCCTTGTGCAGCCCCGTGAAAATACGGGGCTTTTTTAGTGCCAGGGCGCTACGTTGACCTAAATTTTTATAGAGGGAAGAAAAGATATTGGTTAAGTTATAAGTAGTTGCTTTGGAAATAATTTCATCATGCCCGTGAAGAAGGAGACCGGAACATGAACGGGCAATGCGGCTTTCGTTTTAGTGCAAATTAGAGACCTTATTTCGAGGGCTTGAATTTGAGTCCGACAATAAGTTCGACTAAGGGAGGTCTCGATTAGGGAGTGATCTGAAGTGGGGGAATTGACTGATGAAACTTTTAATCGTTGATGATGAAGAAGAAATATTGAGTATGCTTGAGCGTAACCTGAGCTTGGAGGGTTATGAGGTTTTTACTGCCGCCGATCCATACAAGGCAATTGACATGATGAAGGCCGAGCTTTTTAATCTCGTATTGTGCGATATAAGGCTGCCGGGGATGAGCGGCCTTGATTTATTGAAAATATTTAAAAAAATCAATCCGTTAAGTAATGTGCTCATGATGACGGGTTATTCTTCTATGTTTTATGTGGTCGGTTGTTTGGGTTCCGGCGCCATGGATTATTTTGTAAAACCTTTTGGAAACCTTGAAACCGTCATAAAAGTCCTGGACGAAGCCCGGTCCCGGATCAGGCGCTGGCAGGACGCTTTGAAAGCAAAACCCTTTTTGGAGGCTAGCGAGTCATTTGAACCTAAATGATGATAACTTTCTCCTGCCTCTTTACACAACCCGCCTTTCTGCCTTGTATCTCAACCAGTTATCCTATTTACCCGGCCTGAACCGTTTGGCGCCGTTTTTCATTATGTCAGCCCTGGGTTTTCTGTGTCGAAGTATGGCCCAACCCCCCTTTTTTTCTATTGACGTACTGCATTAGTAGTATATAAGCTTAGTAAAAGAGATTTGGAATCAGACGGGCAATCGGATAAACAGCCCAGGAACCATATTTTGGTGAGAGAAAATAAAAAAAAGACAGCTCCTAAGAAGACCAAGCCAGGGCCGGTTCGGCGGAGAAGTGTTTTTCTTACTGTCGTTCTTGTTCTGTTTTCTATCATGATCATTTTCATCGCGGCCGGGGCTGTTACCTTTTTTTTCGCTTACCAGTATTTTTCTCAGAATCTGCCTGCCATCGATTCACTGGAAGATTACCATCCCAAAACAATAACCTATTTCTATTCGGATGATGGCCGGATTATTGGTGAATTCAGCCGGGAACGCCGGATTGTTGTTCCATTAGAAAAAATTCCCCAGCACGTGATTCAGGCTTTTATAGCGGCTGAGGATGCCAACTTCTATAATCATCCGGGCATTGATTTCACCAGTATTGCCCGGGCGTTTGTAAAGAATATTTCAGCGGGCCGGATCGTGCAGGGGGGAAGCACGATTACTCAGCAGGTTACACGGACCTTTCTGTTAAGCAGGGCCAAGACCTATAAACGCAAGATTCGGGAAGCCATTCTGGCCTACCGTATTGATAAGAATCTAACCAAAAACGAAATTCTTTATCTCTATTTAAACCAGATTTATCTGGGCCATGGCGCTTACGGCGTGGAGGCGGCCGCTCAGGCATATTTCAATACCCATGTCGGCCAGCTTACCCTCGCCCAGTCGGCTTTTATTGCCGGTTTGACTCAGGCGCCCAGTCGCTACTCACCATTTTCTCATCCTGAGCTTGCCCGGGAGCGCCAGTTGTACACGCTTAACCGCATGGTTGATGTCGGCTATATCACTAAGCAGGAGGCAGAGCAGGCCAAGGCCGAACCTCTTGTTTTTTACAAACAGCCCAACGTGAATCTATCCTCTACGGCTTATTTCACCGAACATGTTCGCCGTTTTCTGGAAAGGAAGTACGGACCGGAAAAACTCTACAATGATGGATTAAAAGTTTATACAACCGCCAATATCGAAATACAGGAAGCCGCGTGGCGGGCCGTGAAACGGGGACTCAGGGCATTGACGAAACGCCATGAGTACTTCGGCCCCATAAAAAAACTTTCTCGAAAAGAAATAGATGCTTTCTTAATGAAGCAGGCCGCGGACCTGGCTGACAAACCTATGGCTGCGGGTCGTGAGATTGAGGCTGTTGTGACCGGCGTCGGCGTTTCCTCGAAGAGTTTAAGAGTGAGGGTCGGGCATTTAAGAGGCCGGATAAGAAGGGGGGACCTTGAATGGGCTTTACGCGGAAAAAGAAAAATCAACAATATTTTTCAAAAAGGGTCGGTTATCCTGGTAAAAGCTCTTAAACAGGAGCCTGCGAGCGGTGTTTGGTTTTTTTCCCTGGAACAGGAGCCGAAAGAACAGGCGGCTTTTCTTTGCGTGGACGTGGATACGGGGCAGGTAAAGGCTATCATAGGCGGCCGGGATTTTACAGAGTCCCAATTCAACCGAGCCATCCAGTCGCGCCGACAACCAGGTTCCGCTTTCAAGCCAATCATTTATACTACGGCCCTTGATCACGGCTTTACCCCGGCCTCCATTATCATTGACTCCCCGATAGTCTACGATGACTTCTTGCACATGCGCCGGTGGAAACCGCGCAATTATGATACCAAGTTCCATGGTCCGACCATGCTCTATACGGCGCTGACCAAGTCCCGGAACGTTATTACTATTAAACTCCTTCAAAAGCTCGGGTTAGCGCCTGTTATTGAATATGCCCGTAAGATGGGAATCACTTCACCGCTTAATCCTGATCTTTCTCTGGCTTTGGGCTCCTCGGGTGTATCACTTATGGAATTGGTTACGGCATACTCGGTTTTCCCCACGCTGGGTAATAAAATAAGCCCCATTTTTATTACTCGGATCGAAGATCGCAACGGTCGGGTTATTGAAGAATTCAAACCCCGGATCGAGCCCGTCATCAGTCCGCAGACCGCTTACGTGATGCTGAGTATGCTTGAAGGCGTGGTAACCAATGGAACCGGCCGCGTGGTTAAGGCCCTTAATCGTCCGGTAGGCGGTAAAACCGGTACGACCAATGATCTGGCTGACGCTTGGTTTATCGGGTTTACACCCGGTTATCTGGCCGGAGTCTGGGTTGGACGGGATGAACTGGAACGCATGGGCGATAAAGAAACCGGTGGAAGAGTGGCCGCTCCAATTTTCCTGTATTTTATGAAAGAAATCCTCAAGGATAAGCCGGTTCGGGACTTTAAAGTCCCTGACGGAATCACCTATGCCTACATCAATCCCCGGACCGGAGCTTTGGCCGGTCCCGAGACTTTAGACCCGATGTTGCTTTATTTCAAAGAAGGCACGGTGGGAACTGGCATCACCGAGGTGAAAAATATAGATGGAAATGAACCCGAGGCAACTGACACCGAAGTGAGTGAAAAAAATCTCTAAAAAGATTAGTGTCCCCACTATCACCTAAAAACACCACCAACCGCCTCCTTGACCTGCTCGGCCCCCAAGGCCGTCTGGCCGGCTCATGGGCTGATTACGAGTACCGCTCAAGCCAGATCGAAA
Organism: uncultured Thermodesulfobacteriota bacterium; assembly: GCA_964629485.1. GTDB lineage: Bacteria > Desulfobacterota > Desulfarculia > Adiutricales > JAFDHD01 > JAFDHD01. Next base: position 4,517 of record CAZVRN010000172.1, read on the forward strand.
TGGCCGAAAAGATAAACCGTGCCTTTGAGCAGGATGATATCATCCTGGTTGAGGCAGGGACAGGTACGGGTAAAACGCTTGCCTACCTGCTGCCCGCTCTTCTCAACGGTCGGAAAACAGTTGTTTCCACCGGAACGAAGAACCTTCAGGAACAGATATTTGATAAGGATATCCCCTTCATTCGGCGTCATTTAGGCCGTGGTTTTAAGGCCGCCTGTTTAAAAGGCCGCGAAAATTACCTCTGCCTGTACCGGTACAAAGCCTTTGTTCGGGAGCCCAGCTTCATTCTGGCCGGTGAAGCCGTTTTTTTGGACGCTTTAGTGCGGTGGGCTGAGGAGACCGCAACGGGTGACAGGGCGGAATTGGCGGATCTTCCTGATGATTTCATGACCTGGTCTGATCTCTCTGCTTCCAGTGACCGCTGTTTGGGAACCAAATGCCCTGATTTTAAAGATTGTTTTCTTCAAAAGGCCAGGCGTACTGCAGCCGCCGCCGATCTGGTCGTGGTAAATCATCATCTTTTTCTGGCTGATTTGGCTATTAGGAACAAAGGGCAAAGTGAAGTCATCCCGCATTACGAAGCCGTTATCTTTGATGAAGCGCATCTGCTCGAGGAGGTGGCGACCCAGTACTTCGGCCTGAGCGTCAGTTCCTGGAGGCTGGCTGAACTCAGCCGCGATATCGGCCGGGCTTTAATGCAGGCTAAGAAGATGAATAAAAGTCTAAATAAAGCCCTGGTCCTGCTTAAACACCAGGCGGATTCGCTTGCCAGGAATTTTTTTGTCAGGGAAGGAGAATTTGAGCTTTGGGCAGAGAATGATCCGACCATGGATCGCTTGAGGCAATTCGGGGCGGAGGTTGTTGCCGGTTTGGATAATATCGCCGGGCGGCTCGAAGCCATGAGCGGGCCGGATGAGGAAATTGAATCCCTGGCTCTTCGTGCTCGAACCATAAGCTCCGAACTTTCTTTTATCATTGATGGAACAGATTCCGGATATGTTTACTGGGCCGAACACAGATCGAACGGGGTATTTCTCAGGGCGTCGCCCATTGAAGTCAGCTCGTTTTTTCAGGAAAAGCTTTATGCCCGCAGTCTGCCTCTGGTTTTTACCTCAGCCACCCTGGCGGCTGAGAAGTCTTTTGATTATTTCAGGGAACGGCTTGGGATCTGGCCCGAGGCCGAGGGTTTTATCCTGGACTCACCATTCGATTTTAAACAGCAGTCCCTGTTTTATGTGCCTCGTAACATGCCAGCGCCTACTGAAAAACGTTTTTTAAATTCCCTGACCGCTGAGGTGGAGCAATTGCTCAATATCAGCCGGGGCCGCGCTTTTGTATTGTTTACTTCTTACCGAAACCTGAACTATGTCGCTGAAAGGCTGCCAGCGCGGGTGAACTGGCCCTGTCTGGTTCAGGGTCAGGCGCCGCGATCTGTGTTGCTGGACCGTTTTCGCGAGCAAAAGGATTCCGTTCTTTTAGCCACTCAAAGTTTCTGGCAGGGTGTCGATGTTCCGGGAGAGAGCCTTTCCGCGGTCATTATTGACAAACTTCCTTTCTCTTCGCCGGAAAGGCCTTTGGTGAAGGCGCGGGTGGAAAAGTTGAGGCAGGAAGGGCTTGACCCCTTTATGCATTACCAGGTGCCTGAAGCGATTATCAATTTAAAACAGGGTCTGGGTCGGCTTATCCGCACTAAAACCGATCATGGCCTCCTGGCATTGCTTGATATGCGCATCGTAACCAGGCGTTATGGAAAAAAATTTTTGGACAGCCTGCCGCCAAGTCCTTTAACCCATGACCAAAATCAGATTAGAGATTTTTTCCAGTTAAATCAATAGATTAATGGTAAGACCGTAATTCCGGGGACATGTAGATGAGAGGAAGCAAGAGAGGGAAGACTTTATCGCCTCAACAGCTTGCCTGATTTGAACTAATTATTTTTCACGCCGCGCCGCCAAAGCCATCTCCAGCTCTTTCTTCTTTTCCTTGATAAGGTCTTCCAGTTCTTCAATGCGCTGAAGATGTCCAGGATTGAGTCCGTGTGCAGGCAAGTTCTCTTCCAGTTGATCATGCTCTAGTTGCATTGCCTTGAGCTCGCTTTTGATTGACTCGATTTTTGTCGCTTGCGATGCTTCAGTCATAGCCGCCTGGAATTTCTATGGTCGCGCAGCTGCCGCTGGCACATTTTTTGGAATCGACGCTTACCCGAGAGCTTGTTGAAGCGCCGCTGATAGCATGATTGGTCTTGCTTAAAACACGCTCTAATTCCTCCCCATTACAATGAGGGCACCGTATCTCTTTTTTATCATTATCAGACATGAAAAGAAATTCAACAATCTCATTACATGAAAGACAGCGAAATTCGTATATTGGCATTATTTCCTCCTTAGCTCTTAACCTTTTATTATTCACGAGCATGATTCTTTGTCAACCGGCTTGTGATCATTTTTTTACATTACAAAATCATCCTTTGGCTGAATTCATTATCCGATTCAGAACTTCGTCCTCAAGTGGTAATATTCCCGCAAGTTCAATTTTCCCTTTAGCGATTCAGACAAAATTGCCGCTTATTAAGGGATTTTAAAATTAATTTTATTCGCTATTTATCTTTTTCTTGCCTTCTATTTTAAATTCACCCATAATTCCAACAAGGAGAATAAGATTTGTATTTATTTTCTTTATACAGGATGTAAAAGTGAAAATTGGGTAAAAAAGGAGGAGAATAATGGCTGAATTTACATTGGATGAGGATCAGCAGCA
>CAZVRN010000173.1:0-7247 GCA_964629485.1 uncultured Thermodesulfobacteriota bacterium
GCAGTTGCTGGGTCAGCAGGGTCAGGGTCATGATAATAAATCGCTCCAGCCGGGTAAAGAGGCCGATCTTGCAGGAGATATGCAGCCCCTCAGCCCTGGCCCTGGCATAGCTGACCATAAAGGAGCCGACCAGCGTAATAAAGATGAGCATTATGATAATGGGCCTTTCATGGGAAATGGCCCAGTAAAGGATGCCGAATAAAACGGCCGCCTCGGAATAGCGATCCAAAAAAGAATCAAGAAAAGCGCCAAAACGTGACTCAAGCCCGACTGCTCTGGCTAATGCCCCGTCCAGGGCGTCAAAGGGTCCGGAAAGAAAAAAGAGCCATCCCCCCTGGAAAAAATAGCCGGTCGCGATTAACGCCCCGGCAGAGGAAGCCATCAGGAAACCTATCACAGAGAGTAAGTTCGGCTGAATGCCAAGACGGCCAAGCAGGCGTGAAATGGGGTCAATAATGAAATGAGCCCACCCTTCTACCCACGCCGTAAGAGTCCAATATTCAGGATTCGACTTACGGGGCGCTTCTTCTTCGTCTTGATCTTTAAAATACTTGCTGTTCAATGCTTTCATCTCGGAATCACTCTTATCCGATGATATTGATTTTTCTATAACATACACATGCGGGGAAAGCAATCGATATATAAATCAATCTGAAGTTTTATGTCAACCCGGACACACCCCCGGCGGACCCGGTTTCGCCCTGGCCGGACCTGGCGGCCGTCTTAGCCAGCCTGTTGTTTTTATTTGTCATTTATTTTGCCAAGCAAATTGTTAGACTAGGCTTCCCTATAGGACTGCTCCACGGGCACAATAAGGACGCTGCCAACGATTTTGAGCATCCCGTTCTTGCTGCCCATACATGCTTTTTTGATGGCGAAAAGCAGCTCTCCGGCCGCGGATTCACCCCAAAACCAGTCCGCTATCTGGGCGCTGGAGACGGTCTTTTGACCGGGCTGTGCAGTAATCGCTTCCGTGTAAAAGGCTTTCAAGTCGTCAATGGCCAGGTTTAAGACCAGGGGCAGAGGAACCTCCGGTTTGGGGTTTTCGGGGAGCTCCTCGCCCAAAAAAGCGCAGATAAAATCAGGGAGGTCATCCAGTTCCACGCCGCTGACCCCGACCGTGGTGCGCCCGCGCTCTTTAACCGCGATATCGTACCAGGATCGAAGATGCCTCATCTCCCGCTTAAAGGAGACCAGGAGCTGTTCCCGGTCGCTTGAATCTGTTTCGACCTCCTCAAAACTGACCGGGCAAGCCCAGGCCTCTGATTCGCCGTCCGCCGCCGGCGCATCCTCTGGAAAGTCTTCGATCACGGGACCGGCGGGCGCCTCCAGGAGCTTCAGGGCCGATTTGAGCACGCGCATTTGAAAGGCGGGGTCATTGGGAACGCCTAAGGGGCGGCCCATTTCAAATGACACCCACAAGGCCCGCGGCGGTTTAATGATTTCCGTATGTTCGCGTATGAGGCTGATATGCGTGGTCGGAAGACCTTCCTCTTCCAGGTAATGAGCCAACGCGCCCACGGCGCGCGTACAGAAAGGTCAAACCGGAACCAGCAGAACGGCATCCACATGATCGCTTTTTAAAATACCGGCCAGGTGACGGGCGGTCGGTTCCATTTTTCTCGGGTCTGTCGCTCCCATAAAGGAATAATGAAAATCCGCAACACTCCCGATTTCTTTCCGGGCTGCCAGTTCGCGGAGACGATCCAGGGGAAAGATCACGTTCCAGTCCATTTGAAAGCCGATACGGTCGAAGTTGGCTGAAACGTGACTCATGACCAGGTCGTTCGCCTGAACATCGGCCGGAATGACGCGGTAATCGTCCGAGGTGAGTTCAAAAGGGCGGTCATCGCGGCGATGCAGGCCGGCGGTGGAGATAATGGCCACACGCCGCTTCGCCAGAGGCGGCCCCTGGGCCCAAGGCGTTGTTTCAAAGGTTGGACACCTCAGTCTGCGCAGATATGATCGTGATGGTTCAGGCAATTCATTCAAGCGAACCATAAATTTTACCTCCCTATTCTTGTTTAGTCGGCAAAGTGTAAGTAAAAAAAATCAAGGTGTCAAGCAAGCGTAAGACCTTAATCCAAGAGGCCCGAAATATTGCTCTTGACAGAAAAAAATTGAAGTTTAACGCTGATTTTGTATTTTGTTGGTATAAAATTTTTTCATGACCAGGTCTCAATAAGAACTGAACAACATAAGGATTCATACGCTGAGCCCTATAAATTAGTCTTAAACCATTTCACTGACGCGCACCAATGCAGAACACCAAAAACAGCTTCATGCGAATTACTTCCGTTATAAAGCGTTCGTCTTTTTTTGATATTATCAGTTTTTTATTTTTGATTTTCTTTTTAACATGGCTGCTGTTTAAAGGAAGCGAGTCTATGGGTTACCGGTGGCAGTGGTATCGCGTGCCCAGATATTTCTTTACTGTGGACAACGGGAAATACGTGCCCGGACCGCTGCTCCAGGGGCTGATGGTCACGTTTCATATTACCGGTTTCAGCCTCGTCTTAACCCTGGTCTTCGGAATGGTAACCGCGCTCATGAGACTGTCCGATTCTTTTGTGGCCCGTATCGTGGCCCGGGGTTACCTGGAGCTGATCAGGAACACACCGCTTCTGGTCCAGATTTTTCAACCAAGATAAGAGAGGGTGAGGTCGTGGTGGTCATCGGCCCGTCGGGCAGCGGAAAATCCACGCTTCTGCGCTGCCTCAACGGCCTGGAAGATATTGACAGCGGCTCCATTGTCATTGACTCTGTTCCCCTGGATAACAGTCGGAGCAATCGACTGAAGATTCGCGAGGAAGTGGGGATGGTCTTTCAGTCGTTCAACTTGTTCCCTCATATGACCGTAACCGAGAACATAAACCTGGCCCAGCGGCTTGTCCGTAAAAAATCCAAAAAAGAGGCCATGCAGACCACCATGTCCCTGCTTGAAAAGATAGGCATACCGGAAAAGGCCTCGAGCTACCCCAGCCAGTTATCCGGGGGGCAGCAGCAGCGCGTGGCCATCGCCCGGGCCCTGGCCATGATGCCCAAGGCCAAACTGCTCCAGTTCAATGAAGAGCCTCAGCTTTACCAGGAGCTGTTGAACGGCAACATTCACGCCGTGGTCGCCTCTTTGCCCATGCCGGCCTACCAGGCCCTCAAATACCCGGATAAACTGTTTGCCATCACTGAACCGTTTACCAAGGAGTTGATCGGGTTCGCTGTCAGAAAAGGCGATTACGACACCATCAACTACTTCAACAGTTGGATTCGCCAGGTGGATGCAGAGGGTTTTCTTAAAGAGCGTCACAACTACCGGTTTAACACCAGGGAATGGGATTCCCTGATCAAGTAGTGAAAGAATAATTTTAGCTTGTTTCATACATTGCGGCATTGTTTAACGCTTTCGTCCGCGGGCTTATACCCGCGGTCTTCAGCGTTTTTACTGATATAAAAATGTTTTAAAAAATTATAACCTTAACTGCGAGAGCCGGCCGGTTGAAACGGAAAAAGATCCAGATTAAGCTTCTTGACATCATGGTGCTGCTTTTTCTCTTAGGCGCAGCGGCGTATGTTTTTTATCGTATCAAGGTCGGCCTTAACTACAAATGGCACTGGTCGGCCATGCCGCAGTACCTGTTCAGGTATGACAACCAGACCGGTAAGTGGGTGGCCAATTTTCTTGTTCTGGGTCTTTTTACCACCCTGCGCTTAAGTATCTGGGGCACTATTTTCGCCGCTCTGTTCGGAACCGTGATGGGGCTCTGCCGGGTCAGCCGCAGTCTCTTTCTGCGACTGGTTTCAAGAGGATACGTAGAGTTTATACGCAATTCACCACCCCTGATTTTAATTTTTATCTTTTATTTTTTCATCGGCGACCAGATAATCCCCGCGCTCGGACTGGACGCATTTGTAAGGAGCCGGTCCGAGCTGACGCAGAATGTACTCAGCTTTCTTTTTGCCTCTCCCGATCTTTTCAGCCCTTTTATCTCCGCCCTTCTCACGCTCTCGCTTTTCGAAGGCGCATACATCACGGAGATCGTTCGGGCCGGTATCCAGTCAGTTGAAAAAGGGCAATGGGAAGCGTCCAGGGCCCTGGGACTCACAAGATGGCAGCAGATGCGCTATGTTATTCTGCCTCAAGCCGTCCAGAGAATCCTGCCGCCGCTGGCCGGGCAGTTCATTTCCTTAATCAAGGACAGTTCAATCGTCTCGGTCATCTCCATTCAGGAGCTGACTTTTCAGGCCACCGAACTCATGGCCGCAACCTATTTCACCATAGAAATCTGGATGATCGTGGCCGGGCTCTATTTGATCATGACCCTATCCTGCTCCCTCCTGGTCGAACGCCTTGAAATCCGCATGGCCAGAAGCCGATAGGGTTCGAGGGCGGTGTTGAGCGGCAGCAGGCACCCCAAAAAGTCTCCGTTAAAAAGCAGGATCGGGTAGAGATTACCTCAAAGTTAATGAATTAAGACCTCTTAAGAACTTCGCCCTTTAGCCGAACTCATTGTCAACTTCCGCGATTTCAACAAAATTACTCGTTTTTAAGAAATCTCAGATCAGGGAAACAGTGGACTCTTGGCTCCCCTGTCCCCTGGCTTTGCGCCGGGAAAAAATGTCTTGAAAGGCCTTTTGAATTTTAATAGAGTTTAATGCGTTAAATCGCTTTAAGGAACTGAAATATGGATATTCGTGAAAGGCTTGATACTCTTTTTAACCCCGGGTCTGTGGCGATTGTCGGCGCATCCAGGACTATCGGGAAATGGGGTTTTACGTTTACGCTGCACCTGACTCAAGGCGGGTACAAAGGAATGATTTACCCGGTTAATCCGGCCGGGGGAGACCTTTTGGGTCATAAAACCTACCGGAGCCTGAAGGATATTCCGGGCCCGGTTGATCTGGCTTTTATTCTCCTGCCCCCGGAAAAGGTGGCCGCGGCCGTCATGGACTGCGGCGAAATCGGCGTACCGATCTGCGTGGTTATCACGGCGGGTTTTCAGGAAATCGGCCCGGCCGGCCGGAAGCTGGAGGCGGACGTTGTCAACGCGGCCCGGGAGGCCCAGGTGGCCATGATCGGCCCGAACTGCGCCGGAATTTCCAGCCCTTACCCCATGAATCTCTACTGCATGATGCAGCCCACGTTTCCTCCGCCTGGCAATATCGCCCTGGTTTCGCAAAGCGGCAACATCGCGGGCTCCATCCAGCATATTTGCTGGAAACAGGACATAGGAATCAGCCGTTGCGTCAGCGTCGGGAACCAGGCCCTTTTGAAGGTCGAGGATTTCCTGGAATACTTCATTACCGATGACCTGACCAAGGTGGTCATCGCCTATATTGAGAGCGTGTCCGACGGAAAACGTTTCATGGACGTCGCTGGCAGGCTCACGCGGGTCAAGCCGCTGATCGTCATCAAGGGAGGTCAAACCGAAACCGGCGTCCGGGCGGCCAGGTCTCACACCGGGGCCATCGCGGGCTCGGATGCCGTTTTTGAAGGAATGTGCAAACAGTGCGGCATCATTCGCGTCACCGACGTGGAAGACATGTTTGACACGGCGGTCGCTTTTCTTTCTCAGCCCATCCCAAAGGGAAACCGCGTCGGAATCGTGGCCAACGGCGGCGGCTGGGGCGTGCTGACCGCTGATGCCTGTATCGAGGCCGGTCTGGACGTGGTCGAGCTTTCCGAGGAAACTCTTGAGGCCCTGGATAAAAGGCTGCCTCCCTGGTGGAACCGGCAGAATCCGGTTGACATGGTGGCCGGGATGAGCCGGGGGGCCTTTTTCAAGGCCCTTGAAATCCTGGCCAAAACAGAGACGATTGACAGCCTGATCGCCCTCGGCTTTGGTTACGCCCATGGAAACGCCGGTGTTTTCGGCTCTCTCCCCGACACAAAGGATATGAACATCTCGCAGTATGTGAAGGATACACTTTATTCGGACACCCGCGGCATGAATTTTATCCTGGATCTGATCGAGCAGTATAAAAAACCGGTTTTGCTTTCTTCGGAGTTTATCGTGGGCGCAGACCGGGATCAGAACGAGGCGGTCCTGGCCCTGCGCCGGAAAAACGTCCTCATCTATCCCTCATCGCGCCGCCCGGCGCAGGTGCTGGCCCGGATGGCTTGGTACAGCAGGTATTTGCAGGAAGCCCTTTCAGATCATTGATTTGCCGTCAGGAGAAACCTGGTTAATCCGGTTTCTCCGCAATCCGTTTCGAAATCCCCCCAGCCATCTTTTTGCTGAAAGAGACTTTTTAACAACTGGAAATTTTGTTGAAACCGCCTCAAGCGAAAATTTAACCCGTAGGAATATTACTAATATTTCGTGGACTTAATTTTTCGCCTGACAATGAATTCAGCTAAAGGACAAAGTTTGAGGGTCTCGAAAAAGCTTGACATTCAATTTCAAAACGGCGTATATTAATCAATATAATCAAAAAAGACACTCAAAACCAATGCGGTCCTGAGTTCGAATGATAGAAACAAGACGCGGGAAGCTGGTTCGGCCAGAAGGCAAATTCATCAGCATCATAACCTCTTTCCGCATCCAGGAGCGACTCTTTCCAGTTCAGCGGCCGGTCTTCCGAACGAACTTTTCCAACGGGTTCTAATCAACACCAGAGACAGATAATTCACGAAGGCAGGATAGGGCAAGCAAAGCCGTTGATCAAAGGGGAATTTTTTAAGCAATGAGTCCTTATAACAAAGGAGGATCAAAGCCATGGCCAGAATCAAGATCAAGGATTTACCAAAAGACATGAAGGTCGGAAAGGAAGAGATGAGAAAGATCGTGGGCGGTATCGCCAGGAGCACTGGAAAATTTAGTTTGACGCCCAAGCTTTACGGATCAGGCGACGACGGGTGTGAACCGGAAATTGAATACTACTTTGCCCCGTCTGAAGTGGGGAATTGTTAAAAGAGAGACCGGAAATTCACCGGAAAGGCTTGTAATATTCATCCTCCCTGCGCGAAGCGCGCCTGTGCGCCTCAAGTAGGCAAATAAACAGATGAGGCGCGTGCCAGTTTGCGCGCCGAGACTCACATTTATACGCTGAAGCCGCTAAAAAGCCTGAAATTACTTCCACCCCCAAAAACACATAGCATATAATCATCCTCTGCCCCTTGACGCCAAAGCCTTATTTGGGTAGCTTTATTTTGTTCTTTTTCCAGGTAGGCGAACAAGGCAGTTATCAGTTATCGGCCGGGGATGGTTTTTATTTTGCAGGTTGGCGCGCAGGGTAAAGCCGGAAAACGG
>CAZVRN010000174.1:0-7247 GCA_964629485.1 uncultured Thermodesulfobacteriota bacterium
ATACAGGGCCTGAAATATACTCTGGCCGGGCAGAAAACGAAAAAAGAGAATAATCGCTCCCAATGCCTCAATGACAAAGGTAAAACGAACGACATCCAGGAGAAGAGAAAAAATATGGGGTTCTTTGCTGTAAGTTAAGGACTCTTTCACCGCGAAATTTTCAGCCAAACTCGGCCGTCTTCCCGTGAGCAGCAAAAAAACAGTAGACAAGGTCATGATGCCAAGTCCGCCTACCTGAATGAGAATAAGCACCACTATTTGCCCGAAGCGGCTGAGATCCGAGGCCGTATCCACCACCGCCAGTCCGGTTACACAGCTCGCCGATGTGGAGGTGAAAAGGGCATCCACAAAATTCAAACCACGGCCTGTGGATGAGACAGGCAGAAAAAGCAGAAATGTGCCTATGCTGATAAGCGCCGCAAAACTTATGATACTCAGGCTGGCCGGCCTGAATTTGATGACTTTTTTAATCTCCTGAAATCTCCCTTCCCACTACTTGTGTTATCAGGCTCTTCTGCGCCTGAAGAACCATTTTAATGCTTTTCCTTCATGGCCAGGGCGCTCCTGTTGTAAGCTTCATTAACGTCTTTTTGATAGATGACCCCGATAACGAGTTTCGGGTTAGCCTTATCCACAACCGGAAGCTGGCTGACGCCGGTAACCCCCATCTTTCGCAAGACAGCCTCAATATTTTCATCGGGCGTCACGGTAATGACCGGACTGGTGGCCACGTCCTTGGCTATGAGCAACTGCCCTAATTGTCTTTCCTGAATAATTTGTCTAATATCCCGGAAAGAAATGATTCCGGAAAGTTCTCCCTTTTCGTTTACTACCTGGAGGTAAGAGACATTATTATCCTGGAAAGCTTTCATGATATCAACCAGGGGCGTATTTTCTTTTATAGTTTTCGCCTCTGACTCCATGATGTCCCTGACCAGAATATTTTGAAGGATACTCTGTTCGCGGCCCCGATGGAGTACGATACCGCGCCGAATTAGTTTGAGCGTATAAATATTTCCTTCTTTGAGATACCTTATGAGCAGGGTGGAAATGATGCAGGTAATCATCAGCGGGAGAATAATTTTGTACTCTGAAGTCATTTCGAAAATGATCAAAATGGCCGTGATAGGGGCGTGGGTGGTGGCGGCGGCCAGGCCGCCCATGCCTACCAGGGCATAGGCTCCGGGTGAAGCGGTTATTCCGGGCAGAAAGAAGTGGGCCGCCAGTCCGAAAAAACCGCCGGCCATGGCCCCCATGAACAAGGAAGGCGCAAAAATACCACCGGACATTCCGCTGCCCAAGCTAACTGAGGTTGCGGCTATTTTGGCGAAAATGAGTAAAAATAACATCCAGACAGCCATGTTGTTGGTTAATGAAAGATCAATGGCCCCGTAACCCACCCCAAATGTGTGCGGCAGAAAAATAATGAATACACCCATAATTAAACCGCCTAGGAGCGGTTTTAAATATTCTGGTATGGGCATAGCGTCGAACACGTCTTCGGACTTGTAAAGAGTGGTTATGAAAAGCAGGGCCACCAGGCTGATTAATACGCCCATTGCGGCGTAAAGAAGAAACTCCCAGGCGGACACCATCTCGTATGTCGGCAGGTTAAAAGCCGTATGATCACCAAAGTAATGGCGCGAGACGGTTGTGGCCGCGACGCTGGAGAGCACAAGCGGGCTGAAAGTGCTTACCCCGAAGTCACCCAAAAGAATTTCCAGGGCAAAAAATACGCCGGCGATCGGAGCGTTGAACGTGGCCGCAATCCCCGCCGCTGCACCGCATCCGACCAGAGTTCGCATTCGATCTTGAGAGACTTTAAAGAACTGCCCGATAGTCGATCCAAGGGCCGCCCCGACCTGCACCATGGGACCTTCCCGGCCGACTGATCCGCCGCTGCCGATGGAAATGGCTGAAGCTATGATTTTCACCGCGGAAACACGGGGCCGGATGTGTCCACCCCTGATGGCCATGGCCTCCATGACTTCGGGCACGCCGTGTCCTTTGGCTTCTTTAGCCCCGAAATAAATAATCGGCCCGACAACCAAACCTCCAAGAGCCGGCAAAAGCAATTTTTGATACCACGTGAAATCCTTCGCGATCTGTAAGAAATCCTGACCGCTCCCGTATAAAACATCTTGGACAAAAGTGATTGAATATCGAATCAGCACTGAGCCGTATCCGCCCAAAAGTCCAACCATTATGGCCAGAATCGACATGAAAAAATATTCATTGGTCTTCAAGCGAGCCGTCAGTGTATTCAACCAGTTAACCAACTTTAACATAAATCTCCTCTTGTTTGCGGTTTGTCAAATCCAGGTCAATTGTGTAGTTGATTTTAAAGGATCACTGTGTGTTTTATGACTTTTACTACTTCACTCGGATCATCCAGGACCTGAAAAATATCCAGATCCTCCGCAGAAATCCGTCCGTTGGCCAAGACCTGATCTTTAAACCAGTCTATCAGACCTTTCCAGTAGCCGGAATTCATGAGAATCACTGGAAAGGGTCTCAATCGCTTGGTTTGGATAAGAGTCAGGGCTTCAAAAAACTCATCCAGGGTGCCGAACCCGCCGGGCAGGATAACATATGCCATAGCGTATTTTAAAAACATTACCTTGCGAACGAAAAAATAGCGAAAATCCAGTTTAATATTGGCGTATGGATTCGGTTCCTGTTCAAAGGGAAGCCGAATATTGAGACCGACACTTTGCCCGCCGGCCTCGGCCGCGCCTTTATTGGCCGCCTCCATCACTCCGGGACCGCCGCCGGAAATAATACAGTACCCGGCCTCGGCCAGTTCCCGCGCTAAGGTGACAGTCTGTTTGTATATTTTTTCGCTTGGCTTAACCCGGGCTGATCCAAAGATTGTCACGGCCGGTTTAACGCGCCCCAAAATTTCAAACCCCTCGACAAATTCGGCCATTATTCGAAAAATGCGCCAGGTATCACCCGTGCTGATTTCATCCACGGGCCATGTGTCTTTTTCAGTTAGAGGATCAGACATCTTTCTTCCCCTTTCAGCTTGGCCGGATCAAAAATTAGATAAACCCGGCACGATTCGAACATAATAAAGCCGTGTCTTTCCAGTAGCAAGTTTAAAGTTGCCGTTTAAACCGTAAAGCAAAATTGCCGCCACGCGAATGTGACATCGTTCGAACCTCATACCACCGATATTAAAATAGCACCCTTGCACAGAAAAGCCAAGAGAAGATAAGATCAGACCTCTTAAGAACCCCCGGTTTTATTGAAATCGCGGAAGGCGAAAATTTGACCCGCAGGGATATTCTTAATATTTCGAGGACTTAAATTCGAGCCTGACAGTGAATCCGACTGACGAATGAAGTTCTTCATGCATCTCAACATATTGTATTTATTGACTTTAATAATTTCTCATTGAGCCTGACACCTGGAATATGATATCCTGCTAAATAAAGAGAGATGCCATGAGGGAGCGGATATGAGCGACAACAAAAACGAATATTCCGCAGATGCTGAAGGGCAGCAGGCTCAGACTTCTGGTGATGAAAAGATGCGGGAAGGCCAGGATGCCCGCGGGAATACCGCCGGGGTGGGCCGCGAAAATGTATCAGCGCCGCCAGATGAAATCAAAGCTGAATTTCATCCGTTTTACGAAAAGGAGGCCAAGGCCGATATCAGGATCAAGGCGGCCTCGACAATACTTCTGTCCATCCTTCTGGTCGGTTTGGGATTGGCCCTGCTGGGGCTGGCCTTGGATGTCCTGCTCAACAGCCCTGCCTACAAACTGGAGACCACAGCCACAGTCCTTGTTTGCTTCGTTTTAATCGGTATCTTGTGGAAAAACATCACCCTGGAGGCCAAGGCAGGCCTGGCCGCTCTTTCCCTGGGACTAATCCTGGCCTGGCCCCAATTCAAATTCGTTCAGGAGGGTATGGAGTTTCCTCGTATTTTGAGCGCCGGCCTGATCTGGCCGATTTTTTTCGCTCTTTCGCTGATCGCTGTTCTACTGGCCGTCTGGCTGCTCTGGTTCAGGAAAGGCTGGCTCCCGGTTTTGCTGTCCTTACCGGTTCTGTACGGGGCATTGTCCCCGGTTTTCTCGCTGATCAACGACCAAACATCCCTGAAGGAAATCATCCTTGGCCCGGCTTTCATGGCTAACTGGCCGATTTTCATTCGTTCCGGATATCTGACAGCCGAGGTTATTCTGCCTCTCGGAATCTTGCTGATGATCATTCTTCAAGTGAGAACACTTTTCAGGAAACACTACAAAACTCATTTTGGGTATATTTTTTGGGCTCTCTTTTTAATCCTGAGTTCTTTTATCGGGCTTAGCGCCCTGGAAGCAGAGAATAAACCGGTCGCTTTATCCGTCAATCAGCTCGCAAGACTCTCCGCCCAGGCGCCGGAAGCCACCCCTGTTCTAAAACCTGCTCCGTCTGAAAACCAGGGGAAAACAAGCGCATCACCAACTCTGTCAAAAGGTGAACAGCCTACCGAACAAGCGTCCCCGGCATCCCAACCTGAGATCAAACCTGCTCCGGGGCCTTCAGTGTCAACAACTGCGCCGGAAGAAAAAATCCCTGAATCTTCTAAAATCGCAGACCTGGAGGCTAAAATCCAAGCCTTGCAAAAAAAGCTGGATGATACCAATCAGAGGCTGCAAAAACAGGAAGCAATGATCAAAGCTCTTCAACTGGATGTAAATTCAAAGCTTAAAAAGGAGAAATCATTACCAAAAAAACAGGAGAAACCAGGAACCCCGGCTAAGTCGGTTAACCCGGCAGTCCCACTCAACCGGATTTAACAGCACAGCGTCTTCGTTTCGGTTGGAATAATAAAATCTATGACCTGAGTCCCGGGGTTCTCAAATATGGGTGCTGAATGAATAGCCAAGATCAAAACAGACCGGCCGGATATTGCCCGGCTAAAACTTCTTTCACCCATACACGGCGTTATCTTTATATTTTCTTCTTTATTATGATCCTGGCTGTTTTTTCTCTATCCTCAGGTTGTGCTAAAAAAAAGATCGTTCTGCCAAAAACTCATCCCGCGGTCATCCCGGCCAGAGTAATAACAGTCAAGACAAAAGAGGAAGCCGAAAAGTTACGCCGGCAGCTCAGCCAGGGGGCGAATTTTGCCAAGCTCGCCCGGCAATACTCCACGCATCCGAGCGCAAAAAAATATGGGAACCTGGGCCGGATCGTGCCATGGGAACTGGAGCCTGCGTATCGGCGCGCCTTATCCGGCCTCAAACCCGGACAGTTCAGCCGGGTCTTTAAAACAGCCGAAGGCTACGCCATACTTTATTACATTGATAATCAGCACCTTGAAGCGGGTATCAGGCAGTTCGAAGCCCGCCAATATAAAAAAGCCGCTCAAGCCCTGGAACTGGATATTTCTCAAAACCCTGACCACCTCCAGTCGTACAGCTATCTGGGACTGGCTTACGATAAGCTGGGCCAGACCGCAAAAGCCGTCCGGGTCTTTGAGACCCTCACCGCTCTTGATCCCGAATATCCCGCCGCTCAAAACAACCTTGGCTCCGCTTATTCGAAAAACAAGCAATACGAAAAGGCTATCCAGGCCTACAGCGAGGCCCTTGTGCAAAGTCCTAACGATCCTGCTATCATGAATAATCTCGCCTGGGCCTTGGCCAAACAAAAGCGCAGTCTTGATATCGCCCTCAAACTTGCCGAGCGCGCTATACTCCTGCGTCCTTTAGAGCCGGAATATTGGGACACAGAGGCTGAGATTCACCTGGCCCGGGGGGAAAAAATCAAAGCGCTTGAAAAAATAAACAAGGCCATCGAGCTGGGCGGTAATACTTCATATTTTAAGGCGCGGCGGAAACAAATCGCCTCTTTAATGGTCAAGGAAAATACACAGCGGCAAAATGCACCCGCAGCGGCCCGGCCGCCTGGCAAAACAGCACCGGGAAAGACAGCGCCTCCTGCGCTTGTAACAAAAAAGAAAGAATTTTACGCGGTCCAGGTTGTCGCCACCAAGCGTCTTGCCAGCGCTAAAAAAATAAAAGACCTGTTTTATAAGCGCGGTTACAGGGCATTTATAGAAAACCGTAATATCCCGGGTAAAGGTCTTTTCCATCGGGTTCGCATTGGCCCCTTTAACTCTTATGTCAAGGCAAAAGAAACAGCCAAGGAGATAAAAGAAAAATACCGCCAGGAATCTATCATCATGAAATACACGCAATGACCAGGCACCGTATCCTCCAATAGATGCTTCATATCTTCGGTTGACACCCTAACGGCTCTTTGCTACCTTTTCTCCATGTTTTCCGCTCGTTTGCTTGATCTTGAGTATCAACCTTACGCCGAAACGCTGGCCTTGATGCGGCGGCTGGCTGAAGCAAAGCGTTTCGAATCTCTTCCTGAGATTCTGATCCTGGTGGAACACGAGCCCGTGCTAACCCTGGGATACCGGGTTAATGCAGACGATATACTCACGCCGGAAGAAACTCTCAAGACCATGCACATTAAAGTTTACCAAACAGAGAGAGGCGGATTGGCGACCTATCACGGGCCTGGTCAACTGCTGGCTTACCCGATTTTTGATCTACGTAAAATGAAGCTGGGGGTGGCCAGGTTCATCTATCTCCTCGAAGAAGTGATTATCTTGACATTAAATGGTTTTGGAATCAGGGCCGGCCGCAAAGAAAAATTCCCGGGTGTCTGGGTAGGACGGGAAAAGATAGCTTCAGTGGGCCTGGCCGTTCGAGGCGGAATAACATTTCACGGCCTGGCCTTAAATTACGACCCGCAGTTGTCTCATTTCGATTTCATCAACCCGTGCGGTGTTCCCGGGCTTAAGATGACTTCAATGACAAAACTGCTCGGATCTCCAGTGGAGGCGAACAGGCTTCGGAATCAAGTCATGCGCCAGTTCGCAAAGATATTCGACCTTCGGTTTGCTCCCTGGTCGCCTAGACCGACCTGACATTGTGGAAAGATGAATCAAAAGAATCCGAAACCAAAATGGCTTAGCCGAAAGATTCCCCGGCCGGGGCTGACAGCCCGGGTAACAGGTATGCTGGAAGACCTTTCCCTGCATACCGTTTGCCAGGAGGCTATGTGCCCGAACCAGGGTGAATGTTTCGGCCGGGGTACGGCCACCTTCCTTCTTCTCGGTCCGAACTGTACACGAAGATGCACCTTCTGCGCTGTGGGAAAAGCACAGGTTAGGCCACCTCAGCATACGGAACCGGAAAGAATAGCCAAGGCCGTCTCCCGGTTGGGACTAACCTT
>CAZVRN010000175.1:0-7243 GCA_964629485.1 uncultured Thermodesulfobacteriota bacterium
GGCCTCGAAGTTGTACCAGTCCAGCTCGACCTCGGGGCCCTCGACGGCCTCGAAGCCGAGCATCGCGAATATGTCGAGCATCTCCTCCAGCGTGCGGGAGATGGGGTGGACGCTGCCACGTCTGGGATCGCCCGCCGGGGGGAGGGTGAGCCCCTCGACCTGAAGGACCTGGCCGGCCGGCCCGGGGTCTATATCCCTTCCTTTTTTGAGCCGGTTTACAATCCTGACGGCTCTTTGGCTGAAATAAAACCGCTTCATCCGGGCTACGAACAGGTTCAGCGCGCCATTGTCGCTGACCTTGATAGCTCTTTTTTCCCCGAGCGGCCCGTGGTGCCTGGGAGCAGGCCCGTTCATGACAGGCTGGCCCTGGAAATCGCGCGCGGCTGCACCCAGGGTTGCCGTTTTTGCCAGGCCGGGTTTATCTACCGTCCTGTTCGCGAACGGGGCCCGGCGCGGGTTCTCGAGTTAGCTGCTTCGAGCCTGGCTGCCACCGGATGGGGCGAAGTCTCTTTCCTTTCGCTTTCGGCTGGTGATTATACCTGCCTGCCTCAGTTAATGACCGCCTTCATGGACGTGCACGCGGCCCATAACATCGCCCTTTCGCTCCCCAGTCTCAGGGTGAAAAGCCTGACGCCTGCACTGATGCATCAAATCAAACGGGTTCGAAAGACCGGCTTTACCCTGGCGCCCGAGGCTGGCACACAGCGCCTTCGGAACGTCATTAACAAGGACCTGACCGATGAGGACCTGATTAGCGCCGCCCGTGAAGCCTTTGGATTGGGCTGGCGTTTAATCAAGCTTTATTTCATGATCGGTCTGCCCACGGAAACGCAGGCGGACGTGGAAGCGATCGTTGACTTGTCCCGGAGGGTCAGGGCCGGGTCCAAAAGCCAGGTTAATGTCAGTTTTAACGCATATATCCCCAAGGCAGGCACTCCGTTCCAGTGGGAGCCCATGCTCGGCTTTGATGAAATCAAGGCCCGGGTGGATATGCTGCGCCGGCAGTTGAAAAAACCGGGCTTGCGGGCAAAATGGAACCAGCCGGCTTCAAGCCTGCTGGAAGGAATTTTGGCGCGGGGCGACCGCCGCCTGGGCGCGGTCCTGAGAACGGTTCAGGCCAGAGGCGGACGCTTTGAAGGCTGGACCGAACGTCTTGATCTTGATCTCTGGCTGGGTGCCCTGGGCGATGCCGGTTTAAACCCGGCTTCGTATTTGCGCGCCCGGGAAATGGACGAGGTGCTGCCTTGGTCTCATTTAAAAAGCGGGGTGCGAACAGAATACCTTAAAGCCGAACGCGAGAAGGCTTATGCGGGCCGAAGGACTGTGGACTGCCGCCACGGCGCGTGCGAACAGTGCGGGGTTTGTGATTTTATCGAGATCAGGCCGCGCCTCTGCGAACCGGATCAGGACGTGCCTTTGGCTGAAAAAAGGCCCGCTGTCAAGGGGAAAACCGGACGGCTGTGGATTAATTACGCCAGGGAAGGTTCGGCTCGATACTTGAGCCACCTGGAAATGGTGGATGTTTTTATCAGGGGTCTCAGGCGGGCCGGCCTTGACATGCAGACCAGCCAGGGATTTCACCCCATGCCTCGTCTCCGTTTCGCCACGCCTCTGCCGGTCGGCCTGGCCAGCCTGGATGAATACGCCGAGGTTGACTTGATTAATCCTCCTCCGGCGGATAAGGTCTATGAGCTTTTAGCCGATGTTCTTCCGGCGGGCATTAAGCCCCTGCGGGTCATGAGGGTGCCGAACCATCGCTCCAGTATAAAAGCCGCCGGGGCGTGTTTCAAGGCCGTCGCCTCTATGGACCTTTTTAAAGCTGAAACAGCGGACCGAATTATGAGGCAGGATAGAATTCCGGTCCTTAAAAAAAACAAAAAAGGGCTTAAAGAAGTGGATCTGAAGCCTTTACTCGGAGAGCTGAAGGTCTTGACGGAACGCTGGATTGAAATTACCCTGTTTACTGGAAACGGGGGGTCTGTCCGGGTCGATGAGGCGGTTAAAACCTTGTTCAATTTCATGCCGGCAGACCTTGACCGGATCGAGTTCCTCAAAATAAAAACTTTGTTATCGCAAGGATGACCGATGAATAATGAATTGATTATAAACGTACGGCCTTATGAAACCCGTATTGCACTGGTTGAAAACGGGACCGTTGTCGAGCTTTATCTGGAACGCCCTTCCATAGAAGGACTGGCCGGAAATATTTATAAAGGCAAAATCGTTCGAGTCTTGCCGGGCATGCAGTCCGCATTTGTTGATATCGGTCAGGAACGAGCCGCGTTTCTTTATGTCGGGGATGTTTACGACCAGGACAGAGAACTCGAACAGATGCTCACCCAAATGGAAAACGGAAACGGCAGCCTGTCCGGAAGCCAGGCCGAAATCGAAACCAGGCCTGAGGCGAACGACGAAAGATTTCAGATTGAAGACCTCCTGCATGAAGGTCAGGAGATTATCGTGCAGGTTTCCAAGGAGCCGATGGGCAATAAAGGGGCCCGTGTCACTTCTTATATCACTTTACCCGGCCGTCACCTGGTTTTCATGCCCACCATCAAGCACATTGGGATCTCCCGCCGCATTGAGGACGAAGAGGAGCGCCAGCGGCTCAAGCATATTATTGAAAACTTGAACGCAGCGCATAATGGTTTCATCGCCCGCACAGCCAGTGAGGGGGTTACCATGGACAGGATCAAGCCTGAAATGGACTTCCTGGTCAGGCTTTGGGAGCGCATTCAGGAACAGGCCAAACATGTTTCGACCCCCAGCCTGCTTCACCAGGACCTTGGCGCTACGCTGCGGGCCGTTCGTGATCTCTTTACTCAGGAAGTAAACCGCTTGGTGGTGGATTCCGAGAAAGAGTATGAAAAAATACTCAAATTCATTGATACGTTTTCGCCGCACTTGAAATCTTTTGTTGAGCTTTATCAGGGCCGGGAACCCATTTTTGATTATTACGACCTGGAAGCTGAAATCAATCGAGTGCTGGCCCGAAAGGTCTGGCTCAAATCAGGCGGGTATATCGTTATCGAGGAGACCGAGGCCCTGGTAGCCATAGACGTAAACACCGGCCGTTACGTGGGCAAGCATAACCTGGAAGAAACCATTGTCAAGACAAACCTCGAGGCGGTTAAGGAGATCGCCTACCAGTTGCGTTTACGCAACATCGGCGGACTGATTGTTATTGATTTCATTGATATGGAGCGTGAAGCCAACCGGGAAAAAGTTCGGGCCGCCCTGATAGATGTCCTGCGCAAAGACAAGGCCAAGACCAACGTCCTGAAGATGTCCGAGTTGGGCTTGATTGAGATGACCCGCCAGCGCACCCGGGACAGTGTCGGACGGGTCATGAGCGAAGCCTGCTTCTACTGCCAGGGTGAGGGGTACCTTCTCTCGAAGACATCTATCTGTTATGAAGCCTTTCGTGATTTGGAAAGGGAGGCTTTACAATCTTCAGCGGGCTCGATGACACTGACGGTGAATCCCGCGATCAAGGAACTGCTGCTTGACGAGGAACAGCATTCCTTAAACGAACTGGAAATAAGGCTGGGCAAACACATCGTGGTTCGCGGGGATCCCGGCCTTCACCTGGAGAACTATCACATCAGGTCAGCTTGAAATGCCGGTCCGCCTCCGCGTCTTTTAGCTGAACTCATTGTCAGCTTCCGCGATTTCAACAAAATTCCCGTTTCATCATTTTTCGAACCCGGTCAACAGGACGACCCGGTAATCAAAAGCCGAGGCAATCTGCTTTGCTTCCCGAATCGAAGGCAGTAAAATCCTGATATATTTTTTGGGGACGGCGTCTAAATGCAAATCTGCGGGCAAACGCCATTCTTTTTCCGCGCTCCAATCCGTGTCAGGGGGCTGATTAAGCTGAAACCTGTACTTCTGGTCGTCCGCTAACCTGTCCCAGCCGTCTTCATCGCTGTAAATCACGGGTTTCGCCCCGCTTTGGACCAGGACATCTTTGGCCACGGCTATACCGTAAGGCTCAAACGACCACCGGATCAATCCCTGCCGCCATCGAATCAAGTTGCTCAGTTTTTTCAAATCTTGATCTGTGAATGAGACCACTGGAATTTGACCGCGTATCAGGTGACCGCTTCCCCGGATTGTATGTTCTTTAAGAATGCGAATCAGCGTGTCGAAGGCGGTGTGCGCCGCGCCTTCATCGCCATTTAAAACAGACCTGTAAAATTCATAAAGCGTTTCCCCGGGCCATGGACCCGGACAAGACCGGGTGAAATGAACCAGGTAGGATGTACTGTTAAAACCGATCTGAATTTTCCTTGCCCCGGGAATACGGCGCCTTTTATTTTCCGCCTTCGGGAGGGAAAAGCCGGGCCGCGGGCGATACGGCTGGGCTCCTGAATCCAGCAAGACCCTGTTGCCTGCCCTGGCCCGGTCGAACTTTTCCGGCCTGAAGACCTTCACGGTTTTTCCCTGTTTTAGCGACTCCTTGATCAACCGCACCATATTTCCTTTAGACCTGATCTCAACCCCCATAATAAAGGATGCAAGGTTCACCAGGCAGGCATCGCGTCTTAGGGCTCTTTCCTTTATCGCTGACATTCTGCCCGGAGTGAAGGGGGATATAAAAAGCGTCTTTTCAGCCGGAAATATTCGGTCATATTTCTCAAGGAAACGTTCGGTTTTTTCCCGGGGGAACATGAAGGGAAGGGGACCGTCGCAGACGATAAGGGTGGGCAGCCCGGCTGTCTTTGCCAGGCAGCAAACCAGGTCATAGGCATAGCTGCCCAGGCTGGTCGCCACGCCATAGCCATCTTTTTCGACCAGTTTAAACAAGCTCTTGGTCGTCAGAATCCAGCGGTCTTGAGGCGAAATTCGTCGCGGTTTTCTTGAATTTAGGACAGCGGCCAGGGGTTTGTTCAAAACTCGCCTGCGGCCATAGGCAAAAAAAAGAGGCGGAGATGTCTTCAAAATTTTTTCAGGCAGATTAAGCTGTTCCGCACTCAGGATAAAGACGCCGCGCTCCTTCCAATCCCGCGCCTGAGACAAGGCCTTTTCCATTTGCCTGGCTGTAGGCCACGAAGGCGGTACAGGGGTTGACCCGGGTTTACCGTCTTCGCCTTTGACGGCCTTATTCAGCGCGGCCCGGACTTCCTCCCGATCATAAGCACCCATTTCCGGAATGGATGAAACGATCAAGGCGCGCTGCTGGTCGTCCAGGTCTGTTCTTAAAGAAAGCAGGGCCGTGATAAAGAGGCTTTGGAAATCGTTCGCCAGCAATGTCTGTTCATCCGGGTTTCATGATTTTCATGGAATTTGGAACCAATGAGCTTCCGGGCCGGCGCGGCTTATCAGAATAAATATGGCCATTCCCCCCGGCATGACCGCCCGCTCAGCCCAGCAGGTCGGCCAGAGCCTGCCTTAGAAGCGGAAAGTTGAAGCTGAAACCAAGATTCTCAAGTTTAACCGGCCTGACGCGCTGCCCTTTTAAAAGCATTGAGCCGAATTCCCCCAGAACCAGCCTGACCATAAAGCCCGGTATCGGCAGAAAAGCGGGCCGGTGAAGAGCACGGCTCAAGGCCCGGGTCAATTCGGCATTGGTAACCGGGTTGGGCGCGGTAAGGTTGATCGGCCCATTCGCCTCAGGATGATCCAGAATGAACTGAATGGCCCGAACCAGGTCGCTCAGGTGAATCCAGGAAAACCACTGGTCGCCTTTTCCCAGCCTGCCTCCGAGGCCGAATCGGAACAGAGGTAGTATTCGATTCAGGGCTCCGCCCCCCTGTCCGAGAACGATGCCAAACCGCATCAGGGCCACCCTTGCCCCGACCTCTTCGGCCGGCCGGGTTTCCGCTTCCCAGGCCTGGCAGACACGGGCCAGGAAATCGTCTCCGGGCCTTCCTGTTTCATCTATGGTCTCGTCCTTTCTAAAACCGTAATAGCCCACTGCCGATGCGCTGAGCAAGGCCGGCGGCTGCTGGCTTGACCCGGCTGCGGCTTCAGCAAGGCGCCTTGTGGTCAAGACACGGCTTTCAAGGATCTTTTGTTTGGTTTTTGCGTTCCACCTGGAAAAGATTGAAGCGCCGGCCAGATTTAAAATCGCTTCCGAACCGGCGGCTTCCTCCTGCCACGCGCCGGGCCGCGCCGGGTCTCCCTCGATCAGGCGAATTTTTCCCCCCGCAAGCCCCGGTGGATGCGCGGACCTGGATAAGAGGGTCAGTTCATGACCCGCTTCATCGAGTCTCCTCACCAGGGTTCGTCCGATAAAGCCGGTGCCGCCGGTGATGAAGATTTTCATGGTTTCATATCCTTTGTATTGGAGTGAGGCGTTGGAAAGGGCTCAGCTCAGGGCGATGGACAGCGCCGTGGTCAGCCGCACAAGGTCTTCGTTTGTTTTTTTAAGCCTTTGACTGAGAAGTTTGGCCAGCCGATACATTACCTTGAACCCCAGCGCGTAATTGTTTTCCGCCAGGTCAAGAAATTTTTGGCGGCTGATTTCATAGAGCGTACAATCCGAGGCGGCGGTGATGCTGGCCGAACGCTCATCCTCGGTAATGAGGGACATTTCACCGAAAACAGCATAGTCCTTTGCGTTAAGTTTGGTCATGGCCTTCTCTGTTTTTCGGTAATCGTCCTCGGCAAACCGCATGGTCAGCGCTTTCGAAACCATAACTTCGCCTGAACCTATGATATACATGGTCTCGCCGCCCTGACCTTCCTCCATGATCGTTTCGTTGGCCTTGAAATCACGGGGAATTAGAATTTGGGCCACAGCTTCAATCTCGGCATCATTAAGATCTTGAAAGATATATATCTTTTTAAGGAATTCGCTGTCAGGAGTCATTAGTCCTCCGCTCGTCTGCCGCCCACGACCAGATCCAGGGATTTTTCCAGGAATGAAACCGGGCCCGGTCTTTTCCGGCCCAGGATTATGGCCGCATCATCCTTTGTCACGACATAATTTCGGGCCGGGTTGATCTGCACGGCCACCTGCTCCTTGGAAGAGAAATACTCCCGGCCTGATTCCTCGAATTTGCGCTTAATAAATTCATCTATGGCCGTGGCGTCATGAGAAAGAATATCATCCAGCTGGATGGGTTTTGTCTCAGTCACAATGGCGACCAGGAGGCCCTCAAATTTTTCCATGTAGTATTCAGAAAGCTCGGCCACGGTCTGGCCGAAAAACCGTTCCGGGATTTCCGCGCGCCATAACTTGTTGGATTCCTCCAGATCAAAAAGCCCCTTTATCACGGTAGACAGCCCAACCGTG
>CAZVRN010000176.1:0-7206 GCA_964629485.1 uncultured Thermodesulfobacteriota bacterium
GGGCGCTACGAGGAAGCACTCACTTCTTTCAAACGCATTCTTTCCGTGTTTGAAAACGCGGAGATATATTATAACATGGGCTATATCAATACAGCTCAGGGAAAATATAACGAAGCTATTTTGTGCTTCAGGAAGGCCACTCAGATCGACCAGACCTTTGCCCGGGCATATAGAATGATGGGTAAAGTTTATATAAAGCTTGGTCAGACGAAAAAAGCGGAGAAAGCCTTGGAACGGGCCGCGGAAATTTACCTGGACAAGAATATGGATAGGAATGCGGAGCAAATTCTGCATGAAGTGGCGAAGCTGAATCCTAAGACGATCAACGTGTATAATTCTTTAGGCATCATTTATCGGCGTCAACAAAAGTATGCCGAAGCAGTCAAACAGTATAAAAAAGCCATCAAAGTTAGCCCCAATGATGAAAATATTTATTACAATCTGAGTCGCGTTTATCTGGCCTCAAAGGACTTGATTTGTGCCGAAAAAGCGGTGCTCCGGGCTCTTAAGATCAACCCGGAGTTTGCTGAGGCCAAGGAACTGCTTATATCAATAAGAACAGGCCTGACCTCGAAATAAAACCTTCAAGGTCCTTTACAAACCGGAAAAATTGACTGAAGAATTTTTGACTGAAAAAATTTTATCAATAAAAACGCTGAAAGGCACGGGTGTAAGCCCATGGATGAAAACGTTAAACAATGCCATAATAGATGAAACAAGCTAAAATTATTATGCAAAAAGATTTGTTGAGAACCAGCCATTTTGTTGAAATTGCGAAGGCGAAAAATTTAACCCGCAGGAGTATTAATGACATTATAAAATTGTTTAATGTGTTTCTGAAACTGGTTATGAGCTGTAAAGATTATAGTAAGCATACTTGAAGAGACTTGTAAATCTGCTAAAAGAGGGAGGAAAATATGGGATACCTGGAATTGGATGTCAGTATTTCAGATGAAGCCAAGGCCATGCATGAGCTGGCAAAAAAATTCGGTGATGAGATTATGCGGCCTGCAGGGATTGAGCTAGATAAGCTGCCTGACCCGGCCGATGTAATCGCTCCGGCTTCAGTTTTATGGGATGTGTTTAAAAGATATCGTGAATTGGGTTTCCATAAAACCGGTTTGCCAAAGGCGCTTGGTGGGATGCAAGAGGATGTGGAACGATCTGCTACAATTATGATTGGTGAAGAAATGGGTTATGCGGATGCCGGTCTAGCCATCAGTTTGGGCGTCTCCGTTATGCCTTTTTATTTGGCCGCGTTGTCACCAGAGCCTGAACTTCAAGACTTGGTGCGGGCGTATTGTGATGATACCGAAGCGAATTTGATCGGCTGTTGGGCCATCACGGAGCCGGACCATGGCTCAGACTGGATTCTTGCGGCTCAGCCCGGTTTTGATAATCCAAAAATATACCCTTCATGCAAGGCGGTTCTGAAAGGGGATGAGTACATCATCAGCGGCCAAAAGGCGGCCTGGGTAAGTAACGGCAACATTGCCACCCATGCTTCGCTCCATGTCAGCCTGGATTCCTCCAAGGGAATGCAGGGGACTGGAATTGCCGTAGTACCTCTGGATTTACCTGGTGTCACAAGAGGAAAACCTTTAGACAAAATTGGTCAGAGAGCGTTGAATCAAGGGGAGATTTTTTTTGAGGAAGTCAAGATTCCCAAAAAATATATGGTTGTCCCTGATCCGACCGCTTCAACTGCAATAGCTCAAATGATTTTGACGGCGGCAAACGGTAGCATGGGTGTCACTTTTTCGGGTCTGGCTCAGGCGGCTTTCGATGAGGCGCTTCAATACGCCAAGGAACGAGTTCAGGGAGGAGTTCCCATCATTGATCATCAGAATATCAAACTAAAACTTTTCAAGATGTTTACAATGGTTGAATCCGCACGCGCCTATGCCCGCCGGATGGCCTATTACAATGCGGCTGTCCAGCCCGGTTCGCTTCGTCACGCCATTGCCGCAAAGATTCTTTCCACGGAAACCGCTTTTCAGGTGGCAAGCGAGGCAATTCAAATATTCGGCGGAAATGGGCTGACCAAGGAATATGTCATTGAAAAGATATTTCGCGACGCCCGCGCGGCCATGATTGAGGATGGCGTCAATGAATCCCTGGCCATTGCGGGCGCAAATGAGTTGTAAACAAAGCATACCGTATAAAGCCATGAAACTTGTATGCACCCTTTAAAAATTAATTCCACAATTTTAAGCATCATAAAAAAAGGCTGGCGTTTTACCAGCCTTTTTTATGGGACTTTTTAAGAACTTCGCCTTTTGGGCGACTTCATTGCCAGACACAAGATTCGGTCTCCTGAAGATTGCTTTAAAAAGAAACCGCCAGCGCTCATTTTATGCTATGGAAATTGAAAAAAGTAATCCTTGACAAATTACAGTTTAAGTTTTTAAAGTATTTTTATTTGTCGCAAACAAATAAAAATTGCTATGATGTAAAATATAGCTACATCAACTAATATAATTGACTCCAGCAGCTCTGATACTTAAAAAGGCTGGTGGTTTAAAGTATAATTTTGTTTTTAACTAGCCCTTTTAAAAAAATGAATCATGAAATTAATATTGTTTAATAATGTTACTTAGTTATATGAAGGAATGGATTATTAGTTTCCTGGTATGATCAGCGCATTCTAGGACAGAAATATGTTCAAGCAACAAAATATCACCGGCGATTATCTAATGATGGCCTTTGGCTTGCTGGCCTTGGCAGGGCTTTATTGGATTAGCCTCTCCAATTACCTTCTTTTCCACAGCTTGGCCGAGATTTTCAGTATTGTTATAGCCTTCAGCATCTTTACCATAACCTGGAATGCGCGCCGCTTTCTGGAAAACAGCTATTTCCTGGTTTTAGGCATAGGCTATCTCTTCATCGGCGGGCTGGACCTCATACACGTGCTTACCTACAAAGGGATGAACGTATTCGAGTACCCTGGCGCTAATTTATCCACGCAAGTGTGGATCGCTACCCGGTACCTTGAGTCTCTCTCACTTCTTGGCGCCGGATTATTGATTAAGCGGCAGCAGAGGGCCATTTTGATATTCATTAGCTATATGGCTATTACTGTTTTTCTTTTGCTTGCCATTTTCTATTGGAAAATTTTTCCAACTTGTTTTGAGGAGGGCGTTGGTTTAACAGCTTTTAAAAAAATCAGCGAATATATCATTTCTTCGATTTTATTGTTAGCGGTTATTTTTCTTTATCAAAGGCGGGCCGCCTTTGACACGCTCGTCTTGCGGTTGCTCGTTGCTTCCATTATTATTACCATTGCTTCTGAATTATCGTTTACTTTTTATGCCAGCGTTTATGGGATTTTTAACCTCATCGGCCACTTCTTTAAAATTATTTCCTTTTATCTAATTTACAGAGCCATCATTCAAACCGGGCTCCAGCGTCCTTTTGCAATATTATTCAGGGATTTGAAGATGAAGGAGGAAACTCTTGAAAAGACCAGGGACGAGCTGGAGCAGCGCGTTCTTGAGCGGACCTCTGAGTTAGCCGAGGTGATTGAGCAGTTGAAACAGGAAATTACAGATCGCATGCAGGCCGAGGTTGAACTTAGAAAAAGCGGAATGCGTTTTCGGACTGTGGCTGATTTTACTTACAGTTGGGAGTACTGGCAGGACAAAGACGGCCGTTTTATCTATATCTCCCCCTCTTGTGAGCGAATAACCGGGTATAAGGCCGAGGAATTCGTAAACAACCCGAATCTGCTTCTAAAAATAGTTCATCCGGATGACAAAGAGAAGTTTAAAACACACTTGATGAAGTCTGAAACAATATATGACGTTATGCATTTTGAATTTCGCGTTATTCGACGCGATGGCCAGGAACGCTGGGTCAGCCATTACTGCCAGCCTGTGTATGATGACAATAAAAAACAACTGGGCCGACGGTGCAGCAATCAGGATATTACAGAAAGAGTACTAGCCCGGCGGAAGATTTTAGAATATCAGAAGCAGCTTCAAATCCTCAGTTCGGAATTATCTTTAGCTGAAGAGCGCGAACGACGCCGCATTGCAATTGATCTGCATGATAAAGTAGGCCAGACACTGGCTATCAGTAAGTTCAATATCAAAAAATTACAACAAGTCGTGAACTCAGAAGAAACCAAAGTGTCCCTCGATGAAATCGCTGGCCTGATTGATTCGGCTATTTCTGATATGAGGTCATTAACCTTTAATCTCAGCCCTCCAGCGCTATATGAACTAGGTCTCGAGGCCGCACTGGATGAATTAGCCAATCAAATAGAATCAGAATATGGCATTTCTGTTATCGTTAATGACGATCAGAAACCAAAACCTATCGGGCCAAATGCACGGGTAATTCTTTATCGAGCGGCCAGAGAACTAATGAATAACGTGGTTAAGCATGCTCAAGCTAAACAAATGCAGACCTCTATCACCAGGAAGGATGGCTATTTGCGGATAGAGATCACGGATGATGGAGTAGGATTCGATGCCGAAAAGATGTATTCGAGTCTCACGAAAACCAAATCCTTAGGTCTTTTCAGCATTCGGGAGAGGTTGAACCCGCTGAACGGGGTATTGAAAATCGATTCAGAGCCTGGGCGAGGGACCAAGGCCGTAATAATGTTGCCTCTTGAGCCAGAGTTAAACGGTAGCTGACCCGGCGGTTTTACGGCCAGATGTTTAATCTTGCACCTCGCAATTCACAATAGCTTGAGGTTTATTCTTCATTATATTTTTTAATGAAAAATTATGGCAGACATTAGAATCATTATAGCGGACGACCATAGTTTGTTTCGGGAGGGGTTGAAGTCTTTACTCCAGGAAGATCCGCGCATAAAAATTATCGGCGAAGCAGGCGATGGTAGAACAGCGGTCCGATTGTGTAAGGATCTGGCGCCGGATATTGTTATCATGGACGTTTCCATGCCCGAACTGAATGGCATAGAAGCCACACGTCAAATTAAGGCCGATCATCCCGACAGCAGGGTCGTTGCCGTTTCAATGCATTCCAGCAAACGTTTTGTGATAGATATGCTTCAAGCCGGGGCTTCCGGATATCTATTAAAAGACTGTGCATTCCAGGAATTAACTTTAGCTATTTCCGCTGTTTCTTCCGGTCAGGTTTATTTGAGTCCCGCCATTACGTCCATAGTGGTGGAAAAAATATCCGGGGTACCGGAAATAAACACCAATGCTGACCTTAAGCTAACCCCCAGGGAGCGAGAGGTGCTTCAGCTTTTGGCTGAAGGCAAAAAATCCAGCGAGGTGGCGAATCGCTTGCATCTTAGTGTAAAAACTGTTCAAACACACCGCCGGAATCTTATGGAAAAGCTTGGTTTGCACAACCTGGCTGATTTGACGAAATTCGCCATTCGCAACGGTTTGATTTCCATAGATATGTGAGCCGATGCCTCTGCAGAAGTTTGTCCTGCAGCCGAACTTATTGTCAGCCTTCTGCGATTTCAATAAAATTACTCGTTCTTAAGAGGCCTTCCTTATAAGATAATACCTTGATTTAACCGCCCGGCTAATCCAAAGACCTAGTTAGATCTGCAATTTTTCCTGACAGCACTACACCAAAAACCCATAATTTTTCGTCTTTTTTAGACTGTAAATTACCTCATTTGGCTTATTGTGCTGAAACCAGGATATTTTTAAACTCAAACCTTATAAGCGCAGATAACAAAAAAGCCTTTATTGTTTGAAGGATTTGGTTTTAGAAGCACTTTCTCCCTTGGCACTACACCCGACAGCATCACCTGAAAGGAGATAGCAATGTTTAGTTTATTAGATGAGCAAGAGAATCAACCAAAAGGTGAAAGCCTGCCAACTGATGATTTTCTTGACGATGAGGATTATCGCCCGCAAGTCAAAGAAAATTTGCTATATGCCTATATGTCTGAAATGCGAAATCATTGTCGCATCTCTCCGGAAAGAGAGCTGGTTCTGGGAAAGCGAATTAAAAAGGGGCTGGAAGTGATGATCGCGCTTGTTTTGAATTGCCCACTAAAAAAACAGGATGTGAAAGACCTTAAGGCTGACGTCACCTCGTGGCTACAAAAAACACGACGGCCAAGGCCCAGTGAAAGTGAGATTATTGCCATCATGAAGAAAAGCGTAACTCAGCTAGCCCAGAAATACCCCCGCAATAAACATCTGAAAAAATTATGCCGCCGGATATCCCGCATAGAACAAAAGGTTCGTGAGGCCATGGATGAGCTGGTCACGGCAAATTTGAGGCTGGTGTTTATCTTTGCGAAGATGAACGCAAACCGGGGCCTGGATTTCGCAGATTTAATACAAGAGGGGAATATTGGCCTTATTAAGGCCGCGGGAAAATATGATTATACCTTGGGATATCGATTTTCCACATATGCTGCCTGGTGGATCAGGCAATCCATTAGCAGAGCCGTATATGACAAGTCCAAGACCATCCGTTTCCCAATCCATTTTGTTGAGTTTTTAAATGCCTTCCATGACGCTTACTACAATTTGGTCAGGGAACTTCAACGCACACCCACGCCTCTTGAAATTTCGGAGGTCATGGGCGTAGATGTTGATAAGCTCACCAATGTGATACACTTTGCCCAGGAACCTATCTCGCTGGATACTCCCTGGGGTGATACCAACTCCAGCCTGGGCGATCTTCTGGTGGCTGAAGGTTTGGTTTCACCTTTAGAGACATTAAACAGCAGTGAGCTTTATCAGACAATTCAAGATGCCCTGACCACCCTTCCTGAAAGAGAAGAAAAAATTATACGCCAACGATTCGGTATTGATGTAGAGGAAACGTTGACCCTGGAAGAGGTTGGGAAGGAACTTAATATATCACGGGAGAGGGTCAGACAATTGGAAAAAAGGGCCCTGAGTCGTCTGCGCGAACCGGAAGGGTTGCCAAGTCTGGATAATTTTATTTAGCTAGAGTTTAGGGAATCAACAGGAAAGACAAAGCGGTACGACCTTACTTGTCCTGCTGACATAATTTTCGGTCATGATTATGCAGAGGAGTCTGGGTTAAATTTTCGCCTTCCGTGTTTCAACAAAATTACGAGCTCTTAAGAGGTCTCGCTTTGAGCCTTCTTTCATAACCAAGGGTACTTCGAAACGGTACTTCAAAAGCGGAAGAATTAACCCCCCTGAAATTATTTGGTAGTCCCAACGGGGATCGAACCCGTGTCTCCGGCGTGAGAGGCCGGTATCCTAGACCGCTAGACGATGG
>CAZVRN010000177.1:0-7201 GCA_964629485.1 uncultured Thermodesulfobacteriota bacterium
ACTTAACCCAGATCACCGCTCCGATCTCGACATCTTTCTCCTCTCCATTGTGCTTGATTTTTTTCTCGTCCGTATTCAAGCCGGCGAAACCCCACCAGCCGGCCCTGGGGGCGGCGTAAGTGAAGACGCCGTTTTTGTCCGCTTTGATGGTTTGAGTAACCATGTAGTCGGTGGGGGCCTTTACCTTTCCATCCTGGTTAAAATATTCAACTTCCACCTCGGCAAAAGGCACGGGTTTGCCGTAAAGCATGACCACGCCCTGGAAGACGTTTCCGGTGTAGAGACCGTATGGCTTGGAAAGAGGCACTATCTCTGTCTTTAAACCAATCGGCTTATCCCAGCCCTCGTCGTAACCCATGGCCGTGACATATGTCTTTGTATAATGCACGATAAAACAGTCCTCAGCCGGTTCCCAGTACGGCTTGGGTTCCATGTAAAAAACATAAAGGCCGGGACGGCGGATTCTGTATGTCGCCTCCCAGATAGTGTGAGAATCTTTCTTCAACGGTTTCAATTTGTCCAAGATATTAATGTTCTTGCCGTTGGCGATCACGCCGGCCGCTTTGGGTTTAACAAGGTTCATGCCATGCCCTTCAAATGGATGCCAGAACATGAAAGTGAGCTTGATAGTCTTGGGATCGTTTTTCATGACCATTTCGTCGGATGGGATGATCATGCCGAAATGTGCTTCAGCCGGATAGGCGTTTACTATCAGGACAGCCAGGCAGACAGTCAGTACCAAAAGTATTTTTTTCATCTTTCAACCTCCATTTACTTTTTTAGCAACGATTAATCCGTTGCCTTGCCGGGCCATCACAAAAAACAAGGCCCAGCCTTGGTTGCTTTGAACCTCTGGCGGACCTTCGTTGTCCTTTTGTATTTTCAGCGTTGAAAATTAACTGCCGCGGGGCTTCTTGCCTCGACTTAAATTTACACTACACAAATTATTAATTAATGTCAAGGCGGGGATTAAGAAATCAGAATGGCGGTGAAGTCGCTAAAATTATGTATAGCATCGGAAAGCAGGGCCACGCTGTTAACCAAAAAACCGCCGATTAGCTGGCTGGTCGGAATAATGAAATTCAGGCCAAGGGCCGTCAGGAGCCTTGCACCGCTGGTATTCGTCTCTTCCAAGTTCAAGTTATCAACCCTTTCTTTTTGTCAATCGGCCCGGCCATCAAGTGTTATTAAGATGCATACGAAGCTCCGGGTGCAAGAATAATTTAATCTTGTTCGTTAAATTCAAAAAAATAAGCATCACCGGCACCTGAACGAGAGGGGCCACTGTCGCCGGAAGCACGGCCAAGGTTCCGGCGAAGGCCGTGCTGGCCACTCCAATGCTAATAGCGTGATTTTTGGCGGTCACGCTATAACCGAGGGCCATGCCGTCTCCGTGACTGAGCCGCGTAACTTTGGCCAGGAGGATAGCAAGAATGAACAAAAAGGGATAAAGGGTGGCAATCCCGAGAATAATTAGAAGCACCCATTGAAAATGGCCTATGATCATCCTTGCCTCAGCGGAAATGATAATAAAGATCATAAGAAGCATACCGCAGGTTGAAACGGCGGGGAAGAAGGGGGCGAAACCTTTGTACCTGTTTATCCCATATTTCCTGATCAGTATTTTTCTGGTCAGATACCCGGCCAGAAGAGGAAGAACGATAATAAAGACCATTTTTTTAAAAATCATGAGCGGATCAATTTTAACATAAATACCAGCCAAAGCCCACATCCAGAGAGGAACGAGGAAGATGGCCAGGATAAAGCTCAAGGCTACGATTACCAGGGCCGATTCCACTCTCCCCTTGGCGTAACCGGTCCAGGCGGCGACCATGCCGCTGCAAGGCACGGTTATTTTTAAGATAAATCCGGTCGTAATATAGGGGTCCGCGTGGCTGAAAAGAATACGAGCCCACAGCGCTCCCAGGGGCGGGGTAAGGAGAAAGTTCATACCCAGGGCCAATAATGTAAGCTTCGGATTTTTAAGGGCCTTGCCGATATCTTCCACCCTCAGGTTGATCATCATCGGATAAAGCATGACGAACAAAAAAAACGGGATAACCGGTTTTAAAAATTTGACGTTCGGGGAGTAATAGCCGAAGAGCAGGGCCAGGGCCAGAGATATCGTCACCCAGACAGACAGGTATTTACGTAAATATTCGACATATTTCATCACAGCACCAGTGTCGCCTTTCTCTAAAACCACTTGGCCCCCGGGCCAAAGTTCAGAGGTTAATTGAGGAAAAGCCGGGGCATTGCAGTTTTTCCCCTGGCCGAAGAAGCTTAGAGAATTTACTCTTTCTTGTCCAGGCATTTTTTGAGGAACCGGAGAATCCTGTCCCGATCGTCATCAAGCGCAATCCTCTGGACATCCAAAGGCTTTAATTCAAGAATTATTTTCTGCTTTTTCGATTCCATGACCGGCTCCTTGAGCAGGCACTTTTCCCCGGGGTGGGAGACCGCACTCCTCACCTGACCTTATGGGTGCTCCAGGTTAAAACAATTTTTCCCGCCAGACCCGCTGCTGAGGTCTCTATTTACTCAGCCAGGCCTTGATCTCCTTCTTCTTGGGCACCTTGCCCACGGACTTGACCTTACCGTCCACGATAACGGCCGGGGTTCCGAAGACACCGTGCCCGGCGATTTCCATGGCATCGGTCACTTTAACCACTTGAGCGTCCACACCGGCTTCTTTCACCGCCTCTTGGACCACTTCCTCGGTTTTTTTGCATTTGGCGCAGCCAGGACCTAATACTTTGATTTCCATGATAATCTTCTTCCTAAATTTATTTTTTTTGCCTCTATATGGGCAAATTAAGCCAGGAAAAAAGGCCAATCATCTTCAGACCCATATAAAACATCACTAGGATGAATATGTATTTAAGTTGTTTCGCCGGCAGACGGTGAGCTGTTTTAGCTCCGACAATGGCCATGGGCACGCTACAGCCCGCCAGTAGTATCCACTGCAGCCAGTTAAGGTAACCTGTCGAATACGCGGGCAGGCCCTGAACACCTAATCCATTGATGAGAAAGGAAAGTGATCCACCGATAGCCGTAAATATCATAAGAGCTGTGGATGTTCCCACGGCTTGATGCATTTTAAACTTAAGGAAAAATACCATGATCGGCACCATCAAGACTCCGCCGCCGATGCCGATGATTCCCGAAATAATTCCAAGGGGAAATCCCCAAAGGATATATGCCGCCAGGCTCTCCGACGGCTCTTCGATAATTTGCGGCGGCCTGGCAGTCAGCATGCGGAGCGCGCCCAGAATGACGGCAACCCCGAAAGCCACGGTCAATACATTCCCGGGCAGATGAGAGGCGATAAAGCCCCCCGCAAACGCTCCGATGGCACCGGTAATCCCCAGAACGACGCCAGCTTTCCAAATGACAGCGCCTTTTTTATGGTGAGTTATTGAGCCGCTTAACGCGGTTGGCAAGACCACCAGGAGGTTCGTCCCGAAGGCGACCCTGATGGCTATCGTCGGATCAACACCGATGGACTTAAGGGCCCAGTACTGAACCGGAACCATGATAAAGCAGCCTCCCACGCCTAAAAGGCCTGAAGCAAACCCAACCCCAACTCCGGTAACAAGTAAGGCTATTATTTGTGCTATATGTAATTCCATTGCTAATCCCTCCTAAATTTATTTAGTGCCAACGAAAGAACCCAGATGAAATAGAATATATCCATAAATAAATGCTCATCACGTCGCTTAAATAACTCCCGGAATTTCTCTTTTCCATCTGCGCCATGTACTCTTTTCATAACTTGAGACCTCTTAAGAACTTCTTCCTTACCGCCTTCCATAATTTCAACAAGGTTCCGGGTTCATAAGAGGTCTCATCCTTCCGGCAATCCTAGAGGCCCTGCCCATGCTCCCTGGGCAGAGTTTCGGCGCGACTTCGCATCCTGGGCAAGGGTTCCGTGTGCCCGGCCCCTTTCTCAAGATACTTCTCAGTCCAGATAGGTTCGGTTAAACGTTTAAGCTCTTGATCGTAGCGAATCATGCCTTCACAGTAAGCTTTGTCCTTGATGGCCACGGCTGCTTCATCGTTGATCGGAACAGGCTTGTTTTTAGCGACTGCATCTTCCAGGACACTGAAATGATCCCGGATAATACACGGACGGAACCAATTGCCTGTTTTTTCCGCCGGCTGCCTATAGCCGTATTCATCCTGCCAAGTTCGTATGGCCTTAAAAAACGGAGACTTAAGGACCGTATTAATATTCCCGCCTTTTGCGTAAATCCTGTGGATGTTATCTGCAGCGTAAGGGATGAAAACGCAGGGTGTTATATCCCCGTTCCAATCGATGTAAAAATATCCGCCCGGGCGTCCGGCGCTGATGCAGCCGGATGAAGCCACCCCACTGTTCCAGAAATCGGCCACAAACACTTTCTTTTCACGGACAATGCGCTGCGTCCTTTTCAGCATCTTAACGCGATCCTCAGGCTGGACCATAAGCTCCAGCGTTTGGCCTCGTCCCACGGGCATATACTGAAACAGCCAGCCGTAGACAGCGCCTTGCTGGAAAAAATAGTAATCAATGAAACGGTCACTGGTGATAATATCCCAGTTGTACTTGGTCGGGGTGGCTGAGATACCGAAAGGCACACCGTATTTCCTCAAACTTTCAAAGGCTTTCAATATAAGGCGATAGGTGCCTTTACCCCGGCGGGCGTCTGTTTCCCTTTCAAACCCTTCTACGGATATAGCGGGGGTGATATTGCCCAACTCTCCCATGCGCTTGGCGACTTCATCGGAGATCAGGGTCGCATTGGAATACATCATAAACACGTCTTCCGAGTGCCTTGCGACCATGTCAAAAATGTCCTTTTTACCATCCCGCCACAGCGTCGGTTCTCCGCCGGAAATCACGGTGAAATGTGAGCCCCAAAACTCACGTTTTTCCCGGAGAATCCTGTCAAAGGTCTCAAAACTGAGGCTGCCGTGTTGATTCGGATCGCTGGCGGCGTAGCAGCCAACGCATCTCAGGTTGCATTTTCCGGTCGGGCTTACCACCACTAGAAGCGGGGGCTCGAAACCAAGCGCACGGGCGGCCTCATCTCTCTCATGACTTAAAACGACCTTGTTGACAAAAATATCCGTCAGTCGGGTCAAAACCTGCTTTGAGATCAATCCGCGGTCTAAGGCTCGGTAAAAACTGTGCAATAGCGCCATAGTGTATTCATACGTATCTTCCAGCACTGGTTTTGGTCTGTCTTTGGATGTTTCTTCCACCATCTCTTTGTATGCTTTTTTCTCTATGAGTTTTAAAATGTTGGCCCTTGTGGTTTTATGACTGGCTAAAAGGTTAACCAGGGACTGAAGTGATTTTTGCTTAAAATTTTCTTGAATGCTCATTTTGAACCTCCTTTGCCTGAGCATGATCAGCCGTTCACCGTCGGGTCATCGGCAACACTCTTGTAAGGCCCGGATTCGGTTGATCGGAATAATTATTGATCTATCTCCTCCATATATAAGGAGAGGTTATAAACAAAAACACAGCATTCAATTTCATGATCTTTCAACTTGGGCCTCTATTTTTTATTTCTTTCAGTTGCCTCATTGAGCCACTTTTTTATTTTTCCTGTGGGGGCACGCTGCCCACTGACTTCACTTCACCATTTATAACCAGGGTCGGGGTTCCCATGACCCCGAACCGGCCGATCTCCTTGATATCGGTGACATGCTCCAGGTCTGCCGCCAGGTTCATCTCGCTCATGACCTGCATCAGTTTCATCTGGAGCTTGTCGCACTGAGTACAGCCCGGGCCCAGGACCTTGATCTCAAGTCCTTCACTGACCTCTTTTTCATAAGGCTGCCCGAGATATTTCCGGAATTCCCTGACAAAGGCCTTGCCGTAAGTCTCCCTGGCCGGTTCAGGGATGTAGTTCTTCTTGGAAAGGCGTTCAAATAACGCGGCCTGAACCTCGTCGTCCGATTTATGGGCGTGTGTCGGGGTCAATTTCTCCAACGCTTCTTTCAGCCCGATAATGCCAACGCCGTGTTTGTTTATTTTTATGAGCATGTAATCATCTTGAGGCATTGCATCCATCCCTGTCAGGCAATCATGCCGTAGATCATCCCTGCAATAGTGGACATAACCACGATGATCCCGCAGAAGGTGGCTGTTTTTTTCCAGCCCATAACACCGCCGATTACCAGCATATTGGGCAGGGATAAGGCCGGTCCGGCCAGGAGCAGGGACAAGGCCGGTCCCTGTCCCATGCCCGCGCCGATCAAACCTTGCAGAATGGGGACTTCGGTCAGGGTGGCAAAGTACATCAGGGCCCCGGCGACCGAGGCGAAAAGGTTGGCCCACAGCGAATTTCCTCCGACCAGGCTTTGAATCCAGCTTTCAGGGATGAGGGCCGTATGGCCGGGACGGCCGAGCAGGAAACCGGCCACGATCACACCGCCGAAAAGAAGGGGAAAGATCTGCTTCATAAAACCCCAGGTGGCCTCGACCCACTCAGTGGTTTCCTCGCGGCTGAACCAGAAAACGAGCATCAAGCCAAGTATGACCAGCAGGCCCGCGGTGATGTACCACTTGGCCGCAAAGATCGCGGGCCACAACCCGGTGGAACCTTCAGCCGGCCGGGCAAAAGCGGCGAAAATCAGGATAAGAACCAGGATCAGCATGTAAGAAGCGTTCTGCAGCAGGGATCGCACTTTTTCATTCTCATCCGGCAGGTACATCTGGCCGGCGGTGCGCTTGGCGTCGTCTTTGTGGAAAATAACGGCCATGAGAAGCCCGGTCACAATGGCGAAAATTATTGCGCCGACGGCCCGGGCCAGGCCAAGCTGCCAGCCCAGGATTCTGGCTGTGAGCACGATGGCCAGGACGTTGATGGCCGGGCCGGAATAAAGGAACGCCGTGGCCGGGCCGATCCCGGCTCCGCGGCTGTATATGCCGGCGAAAAGCGGCAGCACGGTGCAGGAACACACCGCCAGGATGGTTCCTGAAACCGAGGCCACGGAGTATGACAGGACTTTTTTAGCCTGGGCTCCGAAGTATTTGAGGACCGAAGCCTGGGACACAAAAACGGAAATCGCCCCGGCGATGAAGAAGGCGGGGATAAGGCAGGTCAAGACATGCTGGCGGGCATACTCCTGGAGCATCATAAATGATTCCAGCCCGGACTGACGGACGATCGGATGCCCCCAAGGTACAAAATAAGCGACCAGGAAT
>CAZVRN010000178.1:0-7134 GCA_964629485.1 uncultured Thermodesulfobacteriota bacterium
GGGCGATCTCTTCGGAAAGAGCAGCGTCGATCATCTCCAGGTTGCCACCGCCGCCGCAGCAGCGGCAGTTTTCCCGGTTCGAGTCCAATTCGACCAAGTTAACACCTGGAATGGCCCGAAGAATTTTCCTCGGGGCATCAAAAACCCGGGCTCCCCGGCCCAGGTCACAAGGATCATGATAGGTCACGGTTAATGGGAGTTCCCTGAAGCGTATCTGGCCTGCCTTGATCAGGTTGTCCAAGAATTCTGTACTGTGGAAAAGTTCTAACCCACTCTTGTAAAATTCCCGCCATGTCTGGT
The DNA here is from genome assembly GCA_964629485.1 of uncultured Thermodesulfobacteriota bacterium. GTDB lineage: Bacteria > Desulfobacterota > Desulfarculia > Adiutricales > JAFDHD01 > JAFDHD01. The sequence goes on from CAZVRN010000178.1 coordinate 301, forward strand.
AGCAGGTCGGGCAGGCGAAAACGACCCCGGATGCTCCTTTTTTATTAATCGCCTCAATATTATGCTCTATGAATTCACGCATCAACTCACCCTTCCCCGCTGCCAGCAATGGAAAACCGCAACACCATTCCTCCTCACCAAGCAGGGTAAAGTCAACACCGGCGGCTTCAAAAATCGAAGCCAGGCTGATCGGAATTTTTTGAGCCAGGGGAAAGTAGGAGGCCACACATCCGGTAAAATACACTATGTCGGCCCGGTCCTTGACAAAGCTGTGATCCGGAGGTTCATCCATGTCCTCAACCCATTCACCCCGTTCTTCATTGTCCTCCGCAAAAACATTACGACTTTCAAGCAGATTTTCCCGAATTTGATCAATCTTTTTCGGATAAGAGCCGCAGTGAACCAAGTCCTGGCGCAGAGAAATCCAGAGGTCCTTGAGGTGGATGCCGACCGGACAGACCTCCTGGCAGTTGGCGCATAAGGTGCATCGAAAAACCGTGTCGCTGAATTGGTTCAGCCTGTCTGGAGCAACCTGTTTTTTGCCAAAGAGCCTTGCCAGAAGGCCGAATCTTTTCCTTAAAATTTCTTTCAGCCCATAAATACGGTAAACGCCGGACAAGCGCCCGTCCCGAGAGGCTGATACGGCCGGGCAGATATCAGCACACAAGCTGCAACTGGTGCAGGCTTCCGCCTGAATCAATTGCCCAAGGCTATAGTCTTGATAAGCCATTTCAGGTCGTTTTATACTTCTTGATATCCGCCAGAAGCCATTCTTTGACAGCTTCCGGTCCCTTGATCAGGTTATCCAGTTCCCCAATGTCATCGGGCTTGATTTTATACATCCAGCCCTGGCCATAGCAATCCTCATTGATGAGAGTCGGCTTCGTTTCCAGGGCCTGGTTGGAGGCGATCAATTTTCCATTTACAGGGGCCAAAACCTTGCCCAGCCATTTGCCCGATTCCACCTTGGCGAATTTTTTTCCTGTTTTTAATGTCTTGCCTTCCGGGGGAAGCTGCACATAGACAACGAGTCCGGCCATCTGCTGGGCGAAATCATCCATCCCCATTACCAGGTGGTCTGCTTCCTTCCTAATCCAAAAATGACCTTCCTGATAATAAAGATCATCAGGCAGGTTGTATCCTTCCACTTCCATGCTTTTTCCTCCTTAAAAACTTAAGGGTGTAATTTATCATGTTCCGAAACTGCGTTGATCGCCAGGGAAATCGGAGCCATAATAATGTGAAACATCCGGCTGAACGGCAGATACAGGATAAAAATCCCGGTTAAAACGGCGTGCAAATACCAGAGATGAACATATAGCACTGATAATCCGGAGCTCCCGGAAAACAGGCGGCTGACAGCGCTGCCCAGGAAGGCATACCGGCTTCCTTCTGAACCGCCGGTCATGGCAATACGACCGCCTTCCAGGAAAAAACCGCTAATCAGGAGGAGCCCTATCAGCGCCAGGGCGAACCAATCCGTCCCGGGCAGCCCGGGAACCTTTTCTGTTCGAGAAAACACCCGGCGCAGGATTGCCAAGGCTGCGCCCAGGATGACCAGCACGCCTGTCAGATCGAACAGGAAAGCGGTCAGGGCGTGATTATTATCCAGCATTACCCAACTGAAAGACCATCGCCCTGCGGCTGCTGAAAGAATGAGAGCGATCAGCCCCCAGCCGAAACGAAAAACCAGGGGGAGAAAAATCAGGCTGTGAATAAGCCAGCGTGTAAACGAATATTTGAGAAGCCTTCGATTAATCAGGGTGTCCAGGAAAAGGGCTTTGAGAATCACCAGAAATTTGAACGAGAACAGGGCCTTGAATACAGGGATGATCATTTCGAAAGACCGACCTGTTCCCCCGGATTCCCTGTTCCTCAAGACCGCGCCGCCCATCCAGACCGCAACCAGGCTCAAAACACCAATCAAGAAAATCAGCAGCGACAAGGCTGTGATGGGACTTGTGACTGACAGGGTGGAAGCGTGACAGGGCACGCAAATAAGGCTCTTAGAAGGCAGAATAACGGCTGCTGCGCCAATGGTGTTTCCCCTCTTGTGACAGGCGCGGCATGAGGCTTTTTCCTGTGCTGGAACTAAGTTGTGCACTTTACTCACCGCACCCGCCTGGTGATCCGGCTGAGCATAAATCCGGCCCGAATCACGGTCACGAAACCGTTTTATACCTGAAAGATGACAGGCTTCACAGCTTATTCTCATATGCGCCGCCATATCAACAGAAGCTTCATGCGGAAGATGGCAGTCGAGACAATTCAAACTTTCTTGAACTGCGTGACGGTATTGCGCGGAATCAGGGTGGCATACAAGACAGGTTAATTTGCCATGCGGAGACGACGTAAATCCGGCCGTATCAATCCGAACAATTTCAGACCTCCCCTCATCCTTTTGGTCATGACAACGCAGGCACATGACAGAAACTTCGGGATCCACATGATTACGAGCCCGGTGACAGGTGAGACAGGCTTTATCCTCGGCAGAAACATCGGGTAAGGCCGTGCGATTCTCGTGGCACACACCGCACTGCCTGTTAAACGGTTTTTCAGGATCAAAACGTTGGCCTATCTTGAGTTTAAGGTCGCGGCTTAACTCATAATGAGGGTTGTGACAACGAAGGCAATACCCGTATTCCTCGTCCTGGCCGATCTTTTGGTTGCCATGAATCCCCTGCTTAAGATCGTCATATACATCTTCGTGGCAGACTGAACATTTCTCAGCCTTAAAAAAATCTTTCAGCTCTCGATTCACATGAGCCGGGTTCGGATGCAGCTCCTGTTCCTCAATATCATTGTGACAGTCCAGGCAGGAGAATTGTCCGTGGATGGAAGCGTGAAATTTTTCGGTGTCAATATACCAAGACGCCCCACTAACAGCCTGCAAAGACAAAAGAAAAACCAGAAATACAACACCAAATGTCAGGCTTTTCATCAATGTGAATCGTCCGGGCACAGTTACGAAGCTAATTTTTCGGCAAATAAAGAGCCCAACCCAAGACATCCTGCGCCGCCATGGCAATAGATTCGGAAAAGGTCGGATGCACCAGGATGGAACGCGCCAAGTCCTCGGCCGTGCTTTCAAGCCGCATGGCCAGAACAGCTCCCCAGATCAATTCAGCGGCACGACCCCCAACGATATGGACCCCTAATATCTCTCCATATTCAGCATCGGAAACTATTTTTACCGCTCCTTCCAGTTCACCGTAGGACATGGCCAGGCCGTTAATGGAAAACGGAAAATCGCCGGTCTCGACTTCATGCCCCATGTCTTCGGCCTCGTCTTCTGAAAGTCCCACCGCTCCCACTTCGGGAATGGTAAAAAGACCGCGAGGAACCAGATGAAACGCAAAGGCGCTCGAGTTTCCCATGGCGTTTTCCGATGCGGTGATGCCCATGGCCGCGGCCGCATGACTGAGCATCCAGCCGCCAATGACGTCTCCGATGGCATAGATACCCTCGGCAGTGGTCCCAAGATGATCGTTAACCTTGATAAAACCTTCTTCATTCAGTTCGACCCCGGCCTGATCGAGTCCGAGATCTTGAACATTAGGCTGTCGCTCCGAGACGAGTACCCTGTCTACTTCCACCGTTTGATCTTCTGTCCCGGAAAGGATGGCCTTAAAACCTTTTTTCGCTTCTTGGACGGATTGAAGGACGACACGTGGAATAATCTCTATGCCTTGTTCCCTGAGTGCCTGTGCAACACGCTGGCTTGTGTCGCCGTCCTCTTTGGATAATATTCTCGGCGACGCAGCCGCCAGATAAACTTTTGACCCAAAAGCGTTAAACAAGGCAGCCATTTCGACGGTCATGGCATCTGCTCCGTTGATCAGAATCGAGCCGGGAACTTTGTTCATATCAAACACCTGATCCGTAGTCATAACGGCCTTATCCAGTCCTTCAATCTCGGGAATAGATGGGGAAGTGCCGGTGGCGATGATAATTTTTTTCGCTTCCAATATTTTCCCATCTACTTCTACCTCACGGGGACTCTTCAAAAAACCTCGCCCCTCTATGACTTCGATGCCATTATTGCTTAAAAGACCGCTCATGCCCATGCGAATATCGCCGGCTATCCCTGTCTTTCTTTCAACAATGGTTTTAAGATCAATTTTCTCGAGTGTCGCCTTGATTCCAAAATCCCCGTCTTTTTTTATGATGTTGCTCAAATAAACAGCCCGCAACCAGATTTTGGAAGGAATACACCCGCGATTAACACAAGTGCCTCCCATTTCCGAAGACTCAACCAAGGCCACCTGCCCTCCCAATTGAGCCGCACGAATGCCCGCGGCATATCCGCCGGGACCTCCTCCGATCACAATCACGTCATACATTGAATTTCCTCTTTTTCAAATTATTTTCGATAAATACATTATTGGTGCCCCCGCAGCCAAATCCAAATGTTCTAAAGAGAACATAAAAATAGCCGTTATCGGGCCTGGTCGATCATGAACAGGCATTCTTCAGACGCCTGTCTAAGCGTCTCATTCAGATCGACAACATACGGACCCCGAGGGTTTAGTCTTATGGCGAGCTGTTCCCCTTTACCCTGGCTGATCTCACGTTCCCCATCGAGGGCGATAACGGTCGGACCATGAGAGACAGAAACCATCTCCCCCGGTTCAAAAAGCCGAAAAGACTCAATAGGCACCCACCGGATCAACCCCGGCGCAATGGGCGCTTTGACCTTCTTTTCTCCCGACCCGACTTTAATATACAAACCTTGCCTGGATTTGGAAGGCAGAGGGCATAAATATCCTCCCAGAGATGAAATACCGATATTCCCGGGATCGGCCCGCGTAAGAAAAATCTCTTTAATGGTCGCCACGTCCCAGATGGCCCTGGAAGCGACAAATCCGGAGTTTGAGATAACCACATCAACCAGGGCTATATCTAAAAGCTCCGAACCCTGCCAAATTTCCAACCGAGGCGCTTGATATACGGCCCGGTTCACATTTGTGTTGTCCTGGGCCATAACACCGGCGGCGATTCCGGCCAAGGTCCCTTCCACCATGCAGGAAAAAACATTGTTCGTTCCCGTGGCAATGGGAAGAAGGGGTGTTTCCCCGCTGGCCTTGGCCACAACGCGATTGGTCCCGTCGCCGCCAAGCACGACGATACAGCCTGCATTCATTTTGTTTAACATCCCGGCCGCGCGGGTGGAGTCGTCTTGAGTACCTTCCGCTACCATATCCAAAAAGGAAACCCTAAGCGAAAGGTCAAGTCCTTCCAAAGCTCGCTGGCCCAGGCCGTAATAATCGGGCATCAGGACAACATGATCAATACCGGCGGAATCCAGACCCAGAAGCACCCTTTTAATGATATTGACTTTTTCCCTGTTCGAAAAAACGGAACCATAGGCGACTAACCTGCGAATATCTTTCCCGGAGGCCGGGTTGGCAATAATGCCTACGGGTTTCAATGACATCTCCTCCCAGGCGGCATGAAGCAGCCATTCCAAATTAATTAAGGTTTATTTTTAGCGTTCATTAAATATTTATTCAAGAAATTAATGCGCTTAAATTTATTATAATTGTGATCACAATGTCAAGAAATAACTTGCACAACAAGACAAACTGCTGTAAAGAATAATTTATCGAACAATTGTACTCAGCCTTTGTAATTCTTTGGAACTCCCATGAAGCTGAAATCGAAATGAAAGACCAAAAAGCGCACCAAAAAGCAGCCAATACACTCCTGAAACAAATTTTCACCAGAAAAGTTAAACCCGGTGAAAAACTGCTCCCCCTGCGCAACCTGTCTAAAAAACTGGCGGTAGACCAGACATCCCTGCGTATCGCCTTGAAGCAGCTTGAATTCATGGGGGTTCTGGAAATCAGAAGGAGTGATGGGGTTTACGTCAAAGACTATTTAAATTACGCCGGCCTGGAATTGCTGACGACCTTATTTCTGGGGCAAGACCCTGATGAGTCCATAGTGGACGAGTATTTATTATACGAGGTTTATAAATTTTGGGTAGTGATCCTGACCGAAACCCTTCTTCTTGCTTCAAAGAAATTTTCCCCCGGGACAATCAAGGCGATGATTGAAATTACGGATTGTGAACTGATCAGTCTCAAAGATATCGATAAAATGGTCGAATACGAACTGCAACTGCACAAAATTTTGACTGATAACGCGGATAATATCGCTTTCACATTGCTGTTCAACGCCATAGCTCCTTTAAGAAGGAAGTTAACAGAGTTGTTTCTCAAGAATATGGGAAAAAGCGAACTTCTAAATTACCTTTTAGCGCGCAAGACCCTGTTGAATGAACTTATGACGAGTTCGCCTGATGATATGGAAAAAATTATCAGAGAATACAGTAAAAGATTTTGGAAGGTACGGCATGGAGTCTGGAAAAATGGCACCACCAATGAGGCCACACTATACGCAAAAAAAGAGTAAGACAGGGAGTGTGCTGTTGACCCGCTCCTGAAATCAGAGGCAGCCAAAATATTCGCACGATAAAATAGGGACAATTTAACTATTTTTTGATAGTCTACCAGCGTTATTGAATGAAGTCTAACCGCCAACTTTTAGGTAAACTGAAACGGCTTTTGGCTTAACCTTTTATAATTTAAGCCGGGCCATAAATTAGGAGGATAATATGAAGCTTGAAAATGATGATTTGGTACTATTGTACAAAAACATGGTAAGAGCCCGAAAATTGGATGAGCTTACAATCAAGGGGCTTCAGGAAGGCAAGGTGTTGTCGTTTTACCATAGCGGTCAGGGATCAGAAGCCCTGGCCGTTGGCGTGGCCACATTTCTGAGGCCTGACGATTATCTCTGGGCGCATCATCGAGGTCACGGAATCGGGTA
>CAZVRN010000179.1:0-7124 GCA_964629485.1 uncultured Thermodesulfobacteriota bacterium
CGGCCGGGTATCAAGAAAAAAGTGGCCTTCGGGCCAGGTCCTGAAAAATATGACGATTCCGGGGAAGATTCCCGCCGGCCAGAGTCCTTGCCCGGCTTTCGGTTTGACAAAACCGCTTTCCGTCTCTACACTGCAGTCCAAATTAATTAAGCTAAAGGACGCGGTTCTTAAGCGGTCTCAAGTGGAGGTAATGAATGCTTGACCCCCTGTTTAACCCCTCTTCCGTGGCCATAATCGGGGCTTCCAATGATCCCCAGAAATCCGGTGGCACCTTTCTCAAGAGCTTGATTGATCATGGTTTTTCCGGCGAAATCTATCCGGTTAACCCGGGTTCCTCCGAGGTCATGGGCCTTAAGAGCTACCCGAAGATCAGGCATGTTCCCGGCGAGGTGGACCTGGCCGTGGTAACCATTCCCGCGCGGGCCACTCTGGAGGCCGTAACCGGCTGCGCCGAGCGTAAAGTGAAATTCGTGATTGTTCACAGCGCGGGTTTTGGCGAACTCGGGCCGGAAGGAAAAAAACTCGAGGCAGAGATAGTCGAAGCCGCCCGTGCCGGCGGGACCAGGATCGTCGGCCCCAACTGTATGGGCATATACAGCCCCGAGGCGAAAATCAACATGGTTTTGCCTCACCTGACGGCGGTTGAAAATCCGCCTGAGAGCGGCCCGGTCTCCTTTATCGGGCAGAGCGGCTGGTCAACGGAGTCCATGATAATCGAAGGTCTTCAGCGCGGTCTGCGCTTCAGCAAGGTCGCCAGCATCGGGAACCAGATTGACCTGACCGCGTCCGACTATTTTGAATATTTCGCCGCGGACGAACAGACCAAGATCATCACGGCCTACCTGGAAGGCATAAAGGACGGCCGCCGTCTCTTTTCCCTGGCCAGGCGCATAGCCCGGAAGAAGCCGGTTATCATCTGGAAATCGGGCCGGACCGAGGCCGGGGCCAAGGCGGCTCAGTCGCATACCGGCTCCCTGGCGGTAAGCGATGCAATCGTTCACTCCGCCTTCAGACAATCCGGGATTATCAGGGCGGAAGCGATGTATGAGCTGATTGACTTTGCCGTGGCCTTGAGCGCCGGGCGTGTCCCCCAGGGAAAACGCGTGGGCATACTGGTCGAAGCGGGCGGCGGCGCAGTTGCGGCGGCTGACGCCTGCCAGGGCCTGGGCCTTGAGGTGCCTGTTTTTTCCGGCGGGACCCAGGAAGCCATAAAAAAATTCATGAAGGAGGCCGGGGCGCCTATTCCTTCGACCAGGAATCCGGTCGATCTTGTCTGGCCTCCCTTTGGCGAGTTTGCGAACATCGTCACCACGACCATGAAACTCATGGCCGGGGAATGCGATATTCTCCTTTGGATCACTTATTATCCCCTGGTTGACGAGGCCATGGCCTCCAGACTGTCTGAGATCATGGATAAGGCCGGGACATTGCTTTGCGCGGTGCCTGCCTACGCCGTGGGACAGGAGCAGGCTCTTCAGGTTTACACCAGGAAAGGCATGCCGGCTTTTTCAAGACCGGAAAGGGCGGCCAGGGCCATGGCCGCCCTGGTTCGATTCGCGTCCATCTCCTCCTCCTGAGGCCTAAAGCCCGGTCATATCATCAGGGGGCGAAGCTGGACCGGGCGATAACACCCCAGTGATCATCTTCCCTGGTCACGATCCAGAGCGACTTGTGGGTGACGTATTTAGTCCCGTCTTCCTTGTACCGGCTGAACTCGATGGCAAAATGCACCTTGTCGTCCGAGGCGTGGATGACCTCGACTGAATCCAGGGTGCTGTGGTGCCAGCCCTCGCGCTCGATCAGGAAATCGAACCGTGTTTTAAAGGCCGATTGATCTTCAGCGATCCTGACTCTGCCGCTGGCGAAACGGACGTGGGGGTAATGCAGGGCCTTGCGAATCGCATCGTTATCCCGGGCGTTAAACCCCTCGAAAAAAGCATCAATCGCTTTTCTGGCTTCGGCTTCAGACATAGGTTTGCTCCTTATACGGCTCAAAAGTATGAGGGGAGCTTTTTAAGTTCCCCCGGGGTTGGCTGACAGCATACCATACCCCCGGCATTAAAGGTTCGGACGCTTTTCAGTCCATGGCCGCGCGGCTTCAAAGGCGGCCGCAGCCTGCAGCACGGTCAGGTCGGCGAAACGGCGGCCCACGATCTGCAGGCCCACGGGAAGACCTTCCTTGGAAAAACCGGCGGGCACAGTCGCGGCCGGGTTCTGGCTGAAATTAAACGGCGCCGTGAAAGGCGACCAGTTCCGGTAGTCCACGGGCTGGCCCTCCAGGGCTTCCTTGGCGGATAGACCCGCCTTGAAAGGCAGGATCGGCACAGTCGGCAGTATCAGGAGGTCATAGCGTTCAAAATAGCGCCTGACCTGATCCCGGAACTCGTTTCGCTTGATCTGGGCCTTAGCAAAATCAGCCGCCCTCAACGTAAGCCCCTGTTTCACCATCTCCACCAGGCCCGGGTCTATCCGGTCTTCCCACTCTTCGAGGTAGTCTTCCAGCATCCCGGCCATGCCCGAGAGCCAGAAGATTCCGAAGGCCCTGGAAATATTGTCAAAGCCGGGCTTTACCTCTTCCAGGCTGACACCCAGTTCCTCAAAGACCTTGGCCGCCCCGGCGGTGATCTCCGCCACCTGGGTGTCTGTGGAGAAATGTTCCAGGTCCGGGCTCCAGCCCGCCTTGAGCCCCTTGACGCCCTTGTTCAACAGGCCCACGTAATCAGCCGGAGCAGCTTCCAGGGAGAGGGGATCCGATTCGTCCGGCCCGGCCATAACGGACAACATCAGCGCGGCGTCGGCCACGGTGCGGGTCATGGGACCGGCGTGCGAGAGGGCGTCCAGGGCGCTGGGCGGATAAACAGGCACCCGGCCGTAAGAAGGTTTGAGGCCAAAGATGCCTGAAAATGATGAAGGAATGCGTATGGAGCCGCCTCCGTCCGTGCCTACGGCCAAGGGGGTCATGCCGGCGGCCACCTGGGCCCCGGCCCCGCCGCTGGAACCGCCGGGTGTCAGGTCGGTGTTCCATGGATTGCGGGTCACGCCGGTCACAGGCGAATCAGTCATCCCTTTCCAGCCGAATTCAGGGGTGGCGGTCTTGCCCATCATGATGCCACCCGCCTTTTTAAGCCTTGTCACCAGGGGGGCGTCTTCGTCCGGCACGAAATTCTCATAAATTTTTGATCCCCGCATGGTTTTGACGCCCTTGGTGTGGATCAGGTCCTTGATGGAAAACGGGACGCCGTGAAGCGGCCCCAGCGGTTCTCCATTCATGACCGCCTGCTCGGCGCGCGCAGCTTCCTGCCTGGCTGTTTCAGCGGTAAGTGTGCAGAAGGCGTTGAGCCTGGGATTGATGTCCTCGATGCGCTTGAGAAAGATGTCAATAACTTCGACCGGAGAAATTTTTTTCTCGCGGATCAGTTGAGCCAGCTCAGTCGCCGGCGTAAAACATATTTCATTGAAATCCGCCTGTTCCGTCATATTCTCCTCCCCTTGTCGTATGAACCGGATAACAACCTGCCGTCCCAGGTCCATTTTGCCGTTTCTTTTAAGGCAAGTCCAGCCATTTTCTAAAAAGGCATGATAGGATCAAGGATTGATCCAGGCCGCTTTTATTTAAGGAAGGCCGTCCCCGGGGACCTCGACCTCAACGGTTTCGATTCGCCCGCTGGCTTGGGCCAGGACTTCCTGCGGCTTAGAGGAAGACGCCGTGAGGACGAAAAGCGTGCGCCTTTCCGGTCCGCCCAGCATACAGGCGTAAACCTTGTTCGAGCCCTTGATGCGATGCGTCACCTTGCCGCCCTGGCAAACCCGCAGGACCTCTGCGCCCACCGGCGAAGCCACCCAGAGAGCGCCTTCCGCATCCAGGCAGATCCCGTCCGGGAAATCACCGTTAAGCTGCGCCCAGACACGGCGGTTTAAAAGCGAGCCGTCCGGGGCGATATCAAAGGCGGTCAGCCGCGCGGCATAGGTTTCAGCGACAATGAGAGTTTTGCCGTCCGGGGTGATCACGCTTCCGTTGGGGAAGGCCATCCCGTCAGCCACCACGCGCGCCGGCCCGTCCGGCGGGACCAGGACGATCTCGGCTGTCTTGAACGGCGCGCCCGAGGCCTCGTCAAAACCGAAGTTGCCGATGTAGGCGCGGCCCTCAAGGTCCACCACCATATCATTGCAATGAAACGAAGCCAGGTCTTTTATATCGGCCGCTTCGTTGAGCCCGTCAGGGTCGAGCCTGAGCAGGCGGCGGTCCGTCATCGAAACCACCAGCAGGCGGCCGTCTGGCAGCCAGCCGAGACCCGAAGGCCAGCCGGGGACCTCAACGATTTTTTCGGCCCGGCCTTCAAGGTCCACCGTCATCACGTAGTGGCCGTGCATATCTGAAAACCAGAGTTTCCCATTGTGCCAGCGCGGCCCTTCCGGGAAGAAAAGGCCGTCCAGCAGGATACTTGTCTCCAGGGTCATAAAATCCTCTCCCTCCATTTTAAGACCTCTTAAGAACTTCGTCCCTTAGCCGAAGTCATTGTGGCCTTCCGTGATTTCAACAAAATTAGTAGTTCTTAAGAGATCTTACTTTATAAAAGGCGGCATTCAAAGCAGGCTCCTGTTAAAACAGAAGTGTTGAAAGGGTCAGGCCTTTATTTTTTGCAGGATCCAGGCCATGTTCCGGCCCAGATTCCGCATGATGGTCAGCCCTTCCTCGTCTTTCTGGACCTCCCCCGGGTTGAGGCCGAAGCCCATGTTCCAGTAGCTGGAGCCGGGAACGATCATCTGGTTGTAGAGAAGAAAATGGTTCAGGGTATCGAAAGCGCTGACGCTGCCCGCCCGGCGCACGGCCACCACGGAAGCGCCGACCTTGTGCGTGAAGAGGTAGCCGTTTGCCGTAGAAACCAGGCAGGCGCGGTCGATGAGGGCCTTTATCTCCGAGGAAACGCTGGCCACGTAAGTAGGTGAGCCGAGGATGATTCCGTCCGCCTCGACCATCTTGTCGATGATAGGGTTGAGGTCATCGTCAACCGAGCAGTGCCCGTCCTTATTGGCGAAACATTTGTAACAGGACAGACAGCCCCGGATCTTCTTTCCGGCCAACTGCACGATCTCCGTCTCGATTCCCGCGTCCTCGAGTTCCTTGAAGACTAAATTAATCAGGTTAAAGGTATTGCCTTCACGGCGGGGGCTTCCATTGATAGCTATAACTTTCATAATCTCCCTCCTGAGCAGTCTTTCGAGACATCTTAAAAACTTCGTTCTTAAAAGGTCTCAGATCATAAGCGTTTTTTTGAATCAGTTTCCAAGACTGGTTACCGGAGCGGGCAGTCTGCCCCCCCGAGCAAGAAACTTTTTGGCTGAAAAGCGGTTCACTTCCATGACCGGGGCCGAACCCAAAAGCCCTCCAAGCTCGACCAGGTCCCCGGCTTTTTTATTGGGAACCGGAATGACTCGAACGGCGGTGGTCTTGTTATTGATAATCCCGATGGCCAACTCATCGGCGATGAGGGCATTAATGGTTTCTTCCGGGGTATCGCCGGGAATAGCGAACATATCGAGGCCAACGGAACAAACGGACGTGAGGGCTTCCAGCTTTTCCAGAGAAAGGGCGCCCTTTTTAACGGCTTCGATCATGCCAGCGTCCTCGCTGACCGGGATGAATGTTCCGCTCAGCCCCCCGACGTTGCCGCTGGCCATGGCTCCGCCCTTTTTAACGGCGTCCATGAGCAGGGCCAGGGCCAGGGTGGAGCCGTGAGCGCCGATTCTTTCGATCCCAAAGGCCTCGATCACGTTCGCGACCGAATCCCCGGCGGCCACGGTCGAGGCCAGGGAAATATCCACGATACCGAAGGGAACTTCCATATTCCGGGCCAGTTCGCGGCCGATAAGCTCCCCGGCGCGGGTTATTTTAAAGACAGTTCTTTTGATGACTTCTGAAAGCTGGGTCAGGTCGCAGTCCCGGTTGCCAGCCACAACATTCCTGACCACGCCGGGGCCGCTGATGCCGACGTTCAGGGTCGAGTCGCCTTCCCCGACGCCATGAAAAGCCCCGGCCATGAAGGGATTGTCTTCCGGGGCGTTGGCAAAAGCGACGAACCTGGCGCAGCCAGTGCTCCGGCTGCTTTTGAGCGCTGTTTCCTTGAGCATTTTACCGAGCAGGTTTACCGCGTTGAGGTTCAGCCCGGCCGCCGTGGTGCCCAGGTTCAAAAAGGAGCAGACTCTCTCTGTGTTAGAAAGAACCTCCGGCAGGACTTTGATCAGCATGAGATCGGACCTGGTCAGGCCTTTTTGAACCAGGGCTCCGAAACCGCCGATGAAATCAATATCGGCGTCTGCGGCGGCCTTATCCAGGGTCATGGCCAGTTTCACGAACTTTTCAGGGTTCAAATGGCTTTCCATGATCAGGCTGACCGGGGTGACGGCGATTCTCTTGTTGACAATGGGGATGCCGTATTTCAGCTCCAGTTTCGCGGCCTGTTCGACCAGCTTCGAGGCGTGGGAGTAAATCTTTTGATAGACCTTTTCCCTGAAGCCGGCGAAATCGGAATCCACGCAGTCCTTGAGGTTGAGGCCCAGGGTGGTCGTCCTGATATCCAGGTTGTGGAACATGATCATGCTGGCGGTTTCGAAGACTTCATCAACGGAAATAGCCATGAGCTTACACCCGGTGCATCGCTTTCAATATGTTTTCGTGGTGGATTTGAATCGCCACCTTAAGCTCGCTACCGACTTTTTTGAGCCTGGAGCTGATTTCTTCAAGCGGGAGGCTGGAATCCCTGATGTCGACCAGCATGGTCATGACAAAATATCCTTCCGTAATCTTCTGACTGATGTCCTCGATGTTGATATCGCATTCATACAGAAGGCTGGAAATCCTGGCTACGATCCCCTTTTTGTCTTGACCGATGACGGTGATAAAAAGAAGCTCTTTTTTTTTCATTTGCGCCCCGCCGGATTAAGTAGTAAACGGTTTAAGGCCGATGACGGCCGCTTGCCGCCGCATGCCCCCGTCCGAATGTCCGGGCCGGGGAATGGGTGCAATACCTGCCGATCAGGATAAGTTATACTCCTTAAATCGCGGTTGAAAGTCAATCCTTTTTCAGAAGGCTAAACAAGCATCGGCCGGATGACCGGACTCAAAT
>CAZVRN010000180.1:0-3726 GCA_964629485.1 uncultured Thermodesulfobacteriota bacterium
TGGTCGGTCATGAACGGGTTCAGGCCGTCTTTTTCGCGCCGCAAAACTTCGGCCCCTAAAGACCTTAAATAGTCGGCTTCCACCGGCCAGGCAAAAGGAACGACCTCCACCGGTACCGGCCACAGAGTGCCTAATTGCGGTGACAGCTTGCTCTCGTCCACTATGATAATAACGCGGCGGCTGGCCTGGATCAGTATTTTTTCCTTAAGCAAGGCACCGCCGCCGCCCTTGATGACATTCAGCTCCGGGTCAACCTCGTCCGCTCCATCTATGGTCAAATCAATGATGTGGCGGCGCTCTAAGGTGGTCAGAGGGATATTCCACGCTAAAGCCATCTTTTCCGTTTGAATGGAACTCGGTATGCAGATTATATCCTTCAACTGGCCGGCCTGGATCCGGTGACCGATTTCCTTCACGGCAAATTGAGCCGTGCTGCCTGACCCGAGTCCCAGGGTCATACCCGGTTCGATGAATTCAACAGCGCGCATCGCTGCTTTTTGTTTAAGCAGGTCTTGGTTGTTCAATGATTGTGGCTCCCATTTTTTATACTTGATAAAAATATACTGTCTGCCCGTGACGCAAATCCGGAAAGGGAAGTTTAAGTTGAGCCTGAAAGCATGGAGGCTGCTGGCCGGTCCAGAAGCCAGGTGGTTTTGGTGTCCTTGGGGTTTATCATCTGCACGGGCAGCTTTGCCTGTTTATTCTCAAAGACTGCTCTTACCATCGCCGCTTTTCCCTCGCCTGAAACCAGGAAGACAACCTGACGAGCCTGGTTTAGCACCGGGAGGGTCAGGGTTAGGCGGTCTAGGTCAGGGTCACCGCCCTTTACAGCCGCTACCCATCTTTTCTTTTCTGCCGGGACGGGTCGGCCGGGGAAAAGCGAGGCCGTGTGTCCGTCTTTACCGGCTCCTAAAAATATCAGGTCAAAAGCTGGAAAGCCGCTTTGAGTCGGCTGAAAAAAGGCCTTGAGTTCCTTTTCATAAAGCAAGGCTCCCTCTTCGGGCGGCTTTTCCCCTGGCATTGGGTGCGCCTGCGAGTCTGGAACAGGGATTTTTTCAAGAAAATCTTTTTTGGCTGCGCCGTAGTTACTGGCCGGGCTGTCTGCTGGCACACAGCGTTCATCCACCCAAAATAAATGGACCGCAGCCCAGGAAATTTGAGAAAGATAAGGTTCTTCACCAAGTATCCTGTACGCAGCCCTGGGAGTGGAGCCGCCGGATAAAGCCGCCGCGAAGAACCCTCTTTCGTGGATGCTCTTTTTTGACACACCGGCGAAAATATCAGCCGCCGCAGCGGCCATAGAAGCCGGAGTTTCCTTTATAATCAGACCGGGGGTTACATCCATTTTCTTCCTTATTACGACCGCATGGGCCGTCTTCAGGTTTTAACCATGCGCCTCGCTTCCTCTGACACGCGTTCGGCGGTAAGTCCGAATTTTTCGTAGATGGTTTGATAAGGCGCGGACGCGCCGAAGCGGTCAATCCCCAGGACCTTGCCCCGGTCACCGACATAGCGGTGCCAACCTTGCGGGCTCCCGGCTTCAATGGCTATCCGGCATGATATTTCAGGCGGCAAAACCTGTTTCCGGTAATCTTCGGGCTGTTCATCAAAAAGTTCCCAGGAAGGCATGCTCACGATGCGCACCGAGATATTTTCACGTTCGAGCTTTTCAGCGGCCTCAATGGCAATATGAACCTCTGACCCGCTGGCAATCAGGATAACGTCGGGTTTTTGATTTTTAGCTTCCTGAAGGATATAAGCGCCGCGGCGCAGTCCTTCCGCAGAGGCAAAGCCCTCTCTATCCAGCGTGGGAACATTTTGCCGGGTCAGGGCCAGGGCAATGGGACCGTTTTTGCGGTTGAGGCTTATACGCCACGCCTCCGCGGTTTCGTTGGCGTCACACGGGCGGATGACCGTGAGGTTTGGAATGGTTCGCAGGGCGCTTAAATGCTCGATCGGCTGATGCGTGGGGCCGTCCTCCCCCAGTCCGATACTGTCGTGGGTGAAGACGTAAATAACATGCAGCCCCATCAGAGCGGCCAGCCGGATGGACGGGCGCATGTAATCGGAAAATACTAAAAAAGTGCCTCCATATGGAATCAGTCCGCTGTGCAGGGCCATACCGTTGAGAATGGACCCCATACCGTGCTCGCGGACCCCGAAGTGGAAGTTGCGTCCGCTGTGGTTGTCATTTTCAAAAACGTCTTCTCCTTTTATCATGGTTTTGTTCGAAGGCGCGAGATCAGCGGAACCGCCAATGAGATTGGGTAAACTGGGCGCAATGCTGTTTAGAACCGTTCCCGAGGCGACCCGGGTGGCCATACCCTTGGAATCGGCCGGAAATGTTGGAATATCCCTTTCCCAGCCATCTGACAGTTCCCGGTTCATCAATTTTTCCCAGGTCTTGGCTTCTTCCGGATATGCTTTCTGGTAATTTCGAAAAAGCGCTCGCCATTGATCTTCCATCTCTTTGCCTCTGTCAACCGCCTGGCGAAAATGGCTTAAAGCTTCATCCGGGATATAAAAAGGAGGGTCCGGAGGCCATCCCAGGTTTTCCTTGGTTAACTTGAGTTCTTCTAGCCCAAGAGGTTCTCCATGGGCCGAAGCGGTATCCTGCTTATTTGGACTGCCATACCCGATATGGGTCCTCACCGCGATCAGTGAAGGCCGGTTTGTTTCCTTTTGAGCGTTGGCGATGGCCTCGGTTATGGCTTCTAGATCATTTCCGTCGTCAACTTGCTGTACATGCCAGCCGTATGCCTCAAAGCGGGCCATGCGGTTTTCGGTGAAAGTTAGATCCGAGGGTCCTTCAATGGAAATGTGGTTGTCGTCATAAAGATAAATCAATTTACCAAGACCCAGGTGGCCCGCCAGCGAGGCTGCTTCGTGGGATACGCCTTCCATGAGATCCCCGTCGCTGACAATGCCGTAGGTGAAATGATCCATGATTTTAAAACCGGGGCGATTATATTTAGCCCCGAGGTAGCGTTCCGCAATGGCCATGCCCACACCATTGGCAAACCCCTGTCCCAGGGGTCCGGTGGTGGTTTCCACGCCGGGAGTATGGTGATATTCTGGATGTCCCGGGGTTTTACTGCCCCATTGTCGAAAGTTTTTTAAGTCCTCCAGGGATAAGTCATAACCGGTCAGGTGCAGGAGAGCGTATAACAGCATGGAGCCGTGCCCGGCTGAAAGCACAAACCGGTCCCGGTTGGGCCAGTGGGGATTTAAAGGGTTATGCCGTAAAAAACGGGTCCACAGGGCATAGGCCATGCTGCTGGCGCCCATGGGCATGCCGGGATGCCCTGAGTTGGCTTTTTGAACGCAGTCTGCGGCGAGCATGCGTATCGTGTTTACACACAGATCATCCAGATCCTTCATCACTTCATCTCCGTTTTCTTTTATTTTGGTGCTCTGTTTTTTTTCACCTCTCTTTTAGCATGTTGAGAATGAAAAATAAAAAAAATAATAAGCCCGGGCCTGATAAAAAAAAATTATTTGGACAAGGCCTGATGAACTCAGGCCTGGATCACATCTCTCCCGGTAAAACCTGGGCCAGAGTCTCTTAACAGCCGCTAATTTTGTTGATATCGCGGCAGATAACAATGAGTTCTACTCAGAAATATGGCTTTTTTTGTCTTTGAAATGCTTTTTTTCAGGAACGCGGGGCTTTTCTTAGGCCCGGTTTGGCCGGATTTCTTGAAAAGCCTTCGGGCCCGGTGTCCC
>CAZVRN010000180.1:3826-6804 GCA_964629485.1 uncultured Thermodesulfobacteriota bacterium
GGCCCGGTGTCCCACGCCCAGGGCCTCCGCGGCGGTGATGCTGATATACTCAATATATCTTCTGTTCCAGATCGGCTCGAAGATGGCGTTGGCGAATCTGAACATCAATACGTTTTGAACGGTTTCCTTGGCTAGGTAGTGATCAATCCTGAAAATCTGATGCTCTTGAAAATACCGGTGAATACTCCGGTCCAGGCCGATTGCGGTCATAAGGTCCCGGCCAAATGGTTTTTCAATGACAATGCGCGACCATCCGTTATTGCCGCCTTCTTCCTCGGCTAAACCGGCGCGACCGATCATCTCGGCCGCAGTTTTGTAAAAGGCCGGGGGAATTGCCAGATAAAAAATCCGGTTTCCGCCGGTTTTGAATTTAATATCCAGGTCCATAAGAAATTTTGCCAGCCCCAAAAAAGACGAGAGGTCCCCGTAATCAACAGGCCGGTAATATATGCCTCTGGCAAAAGCCTGCCATTTTGAGGAGTCAAAGCCCGGCCTGTTTTTGACCGCGTTTTTCATCTTATCCCTGAAGGTCTGATCAGTCAGGCGGGTGCGGCTGCAACCGATGATAAGAAAAGGATCCGGCAGACCGCCGTTCAGGTACAGGTTAAAGAGGGCGGGTAAAATTTTTCTGGCCGTTAAATCACCCGAGGCGCCTAGAATAACGATGACGCCGGGATCCGGCTCGCCGCTTTTCAGACATTCTTCAGCCGGAAGGCCCGGGTCCGTGGTGCGGCCATGCGTTACGGCGGCTTTAACGGAAACATCAGGGTTTTGTCTTTCAGAGTTCATAGAATCACTCACTGCCTCCGGTCCCTCAGGCCGGTTCTTCAGATTTTTTATTTTTGTCAGCCCTGACCACTGTATGCCCGCCGAATTCCTGGCGGAGCGCGGCCAGTACTTTATCTGAAAAAGATTCTGTTTCACGCGAACGAAATCGCTGCATTAAAGAGAGGGTAATGACTGGAGCAGGAACGCCGGTTTCGACAGCCTGAGCCACGGTCCATCGCCCCTCTCCGGAATCATCCACATAACCCAGGATGTTGTTGAGCCTCGCGTCCTTTTTAAAGGCGGCTTCGGCAAGTTCCAGCAGCCACGACCTGACAACACTGCCTTGGTTCCAGAGGTGAGCGATTTCAGCGTATTTCAGCGATTCTGAATACGGGGAAGCTTCCAGGATTTCAAATCCCTCTCCATAAGCCTGCATCATGCCGTATTCAATACCGTTATGAACCATTTTAACAAAATGACCGGCGCCGTGCTTACCACAATAGAGGTAACCGTCTTTGGGAGCCAGGGTTTCAAAAATCGGTTCAAGGTAGCTAAAGGTTCTTTTATCCCCCCCGATCATGAGGCAATAGCCGATCTTCAGACCCCGGATTCCTCCGCTCACGCCCACATCCATGAATTGAATGCCTTTCTCAGCCATCAGTTCGGCCCGGCGGAGGTCGTCCTTGTAATAGGTGTTTCCGCCATCAATGATGATGTCTCCCGGTGAAAGAATATCCTTAAGTTGACCTATATGATCATCCACGGCCGGCCCGGCAGGCAGCATCAGCCAGACCACCCTGGGCGCGGGCAGCTTCTCCTTGAGTTCGGCCAGCGAGTAGGCCCCTATGGCGCCTTCTTCAACAGCCATGTCTGTTTTGCTCGGGGTTCGGTTATAGACAACGACTTGATGTCCGCCCTTTAACAGCCTTCGAGCCATATTCATGCCCATGCGGCCCAGGCCTAGAATTGCGAGTTTCATGATAATACGCCTCCTGTTTGTCCTTATTTTATTAATTTAAACCAAGCTGCGCATTATTCAATAGAAGAGACCTCTTAAGAACCGGTAGGTTTCTTGAAATCGCGGAAGAAAATAATGAATTCAGCTAAAGGACGAGGTTCTAAAGAGATCTTAACTGCTGCGTCTGGTTTATCTATGTTATGGCATTTTTATTGACCGGAATCTGGAAAAACCTTTTTACCAGGTATCGATCATGGGACGCTTTTTATGAATGCGCGGCGGCGGCGGAGGCGCTGCTTTAAGAGCGCTTACTATTATGTGCCGCGAGTCGGCCGGATCAATCACGTTGTCGATTTCAAAATGTGAGGCCGTGTTGATGGCCTTTCCCCGTTTGTAGGACTCGGCTACCATTTGCTCAAAGACTTTTTTTCGTTCCAGGGGGTCCTTGATTGCTGCGAGCTCCTTGCGGTAACCCAGCTTCACAGCTCCTTCGAGCCCCATGCCGCCGAACTCCCCGGTGGGCCAGGAGACCACGAAAACAGGGGCCCGGAAGCTGCCGCCGGCCATGGTCTGCGCCCCGAGCCCGTAGGATTTGCGCAGCACTATTGTAAAGTATGGAACGCTTAAACTTGCACCGGTCACAAACATCCGGCAGCAATGGCGCACCAGCGCTGTCTTCTCGACCTCGGGACCGACCATAATGCCCGGCGTGTCGCACAGGAACAATATGGGAATATCAAAGGCGTCGCACAACTGCATGAACCTCGCCGCTTTATTAGCCGCGGGACTGTCAATGGCCCCGGAAAGGTGCTTTGGGTTATTGGCGATTACACCCAGCGGGCGCCCTTCCACCCTGATAAAAGCGGTAACCATACCCAGGCCGTAGTTCGGCCGAAGTTCCAGCACTGAATCTGTATCAGCCAGAGTCTCGATGACACTCCGAATGTCATATATCCGGAGACGGTTTTCAGGAATGATTCCCCGCAGCAGTCTCTGGTCAGCACACTCCCAATCGGGAATGGGGCCTTGAAAGTACGATAAATATTTCTTGGCCGCGCGAACCCCCTCGGCTTCGTCCTCAACAGCGATATCCACGACCCCGTTTGGCACCTGAACCCCAATCGGACCGATCTCTTCCGAACGGAAAACCCCAAGCCCGCCTCCTTCTATCAAGGCCGGACCGCCCATGCCTATGTTCGAGTCCTTTGCGGCAATGATAACGTCGCAGCAGCCGAGCAAGGCCGCGTTGCCC
>CAZVRN010000180.1:6814-7072 GCA_964629485.1 uncultured Thermodesulfobacteriota bacterium
AAAGAGGTGAAAAGCCATGACATCCAGCGCGCCCACGGCCAGCGCATCCGTGTCGCCCGGCCGCCCGCCGCCGCCTTCGGTGAAGAACAGCACCGGCAGGCGCAAACGCGCCGCAAGCTCGAACATGCGGTCCTTCTTTTTATGATTCTGCATGCCTTGTGTGCCTGCCAGGACCATGTAGTCATAAGACATGATAATGCACCGCGCTTTCTCTTCACCAAAAAGATCACCGTTTACCTGGCCAACCCCGGCAATCAG